>NZ_JBDKSX010000061.1:0-18608 GCF_039680435.1 Mizugakiibacter sp.
CGTGCAGGATCGCGCCGTGGCCGATGGTCACGTCGGCGCCGATCGTGAGCGGCGCGCCGCCGGGCGAGTAGGGGCCGTCGTGGGTGACGTGCAGGATCGCGCCGTCCTGCACGCTGGTGCGCGCGCCGATGCGGATGGCGTGCACGTCGCCGCGGATCACCGCGCCCGGCCACACCGAGGCGTCCTCGCCCAGCTCGACGTCGCCGATCACCACCGCGGCGGGATCGACGTAGGCCGACGCGGCGATGCGCGGCCACACGCCCTTGTACGGTCGAATCGAAGACATTGCGCTTTCACGGCGACTGGCAGAGCATCCTAGTATCCCGCATCGCGAGGCCGACGCGCATGGACACCCCCGTCTCCGAAGCCGACCTGCGCGCGCTGCTGGCGCGCCAGCGCGACGCCTGGCGCGCGCGCACGCCCGACTACGCGCAGCGCATGGACGACCTGGCGCGCCTGCGCGCCGCGTTCAAGGCGCGGCTGGAGGATTTCGCCGCGGCGATGAGCGCCGACTTCGGCCGCCGCTCGCGCCACGAGAGCCTGCTCAGCGACGGCATGACCGTGCTCTCCGAGATCGACTACGTGCGCCGGCGCCTGCGCCGCTGGATGCGGCCGAAGCGCGTGCTGGCCGACTGGCTGTTCTGGCCGGCGCGCTGCGAGATCCGCTACCAGCCGCTCGGCGTGGTCGGCGTGATCGCGCCGTCCAACTACCCGGTCAACCTGGCATTGATTCCGCTGGTGGACGCGCTCGGCGCCGGCAACCACGTCATGCTGAAGCCGTCCGAGCACACGCCGCGCACCGCCGAGCTGCTGCGCGAGCTGATCGCCGCGGTGTTCCCGCAGGAGCGCGTCGCCACCGTGCTGGGCGGGCCGGAAGTGGCGGCGGCGTTCGCCGCGCTGCCGTTCGACCACCTGCTGTTCACCGGCTCGACCGCGATCGGCCGCAAGGTGATGACGGAAGCCGCCGGCAACCTGACCCCGGTGACGCTGGAGCTGGGCGGCAAGTCGCCGGCGATCATCGCGCCGGGCTACCCGCTGGACACCGCCGCCGCGCGCATCGCCGCCGGCAAGTTCCTCAACGCCGGGCAGACCTGCGTCGCGCCCGACTACGTGCTGCTGCCGCAAGCCGCGCGCGACGCCTTCGTCGACGCCATGCGCGCCTACGTGGCGACGCGCTACCCCGGCCTGCGCGATTCGCCCGACTACAGCTCGATCGTCGGCGACCACCAGTTCGCGCGGCTGGCCGCGCTGCTGGAGGACGCGCGCGCCAAGGGCGCGCAGGCGCTGATGCTTCCCGACGACGGCGCGCACGATCCCGCACGCCGCGTGTTCGCGCCGACCCTGCTGCTCGGCGTGCGCGACGACATGCGCGTGATGCAGGAGGAAATCTTCGGGCCGATCCTGCCGGTGCTCACCTACGACACGTTCGACGAGGCGCTCGCCTACGTCAACGCGCAGCCGCGCCCGCTGGCGCTGTACCACTTCGACCGCGACCGCGCGCGCAGCGAGCGAGTGCTGGATGCCACCGTGGCCGGCGGCGTGTGCCTCAACGACACCGTGCTGCACTTTGCGCAGGAAGCGCTGCCGTTCGGCGGCGTCGGCCCGTCCGGCATGGGCCATTACCACGGCCACGCCGGCTTCCTCACCTTCAGCAAGCAGAAGCCGGTGTTCCGCCAGGCGCGCTGGTCGTCGATGGCGCTGATGCGGCCGCCCTACCGCGGGCTGGCCGAGCGCATCGTGCGCTTCCTCACCCGCTGAACGCGATGCCGGCCTCGGCCAGCGCCGGCCGCGCGTAGGCGTAGCCGGCTTCGACGATGTGCTCGTAGTTGCGCCAGTCGAGCAGCTGCACGCTGCCCAGCGACGGGCGCAGCAGCAGGTCGGCCGCGGCGCGGCGGCCGGCGCTGGCCGCTTCGGCGTTGATCATGCCGGCGCGCAGCAGCAGCGAGATCAACCCCGGGCGCCGCGGCGCCGCGCGGTGGCGCCAGCGCTGCGCGGCCAGCCGCCACCACGGCGGCGATTCCCACTCCTCGACGTCGGCGCGCAGCACGTCGTCGGCGCCGATGTCGACCGCGACGATCTCGCCGAGGCCGTCCTCGCGCAGCACGTCGACCGGCAGGTTGTTCATCACCGCGCCGTCGACGAACACGTGGCCGCGGTGCAGCACCGGCGGCAGCACGCCGGGAATCGCGCTGGAGGCGCGCAGCCACAGCCACAGCGGGCCCTCGCGGTGCACCACCGGATGGCCGCCGGTGAGGTCGGCGGACAGGCAGAAGAACGGGATCGGCAGGTCCTCGATGTCGTGCGCGCCGAACGCCTCGCGCAACAGCAGGCCGGTGCGGCGGCCGCGGGTCAGCGCGACGAACGGCAGCGTCCAGTCGTGCAGCGGCTTGCCGTCGACGAACGCGCGCCGGTAGTTGGCCAGCATCGCCGCGTCGCTCCAGTCGCAGGCGACGCCGGCGCCGATGATCGCGCCGATGCTGGTGCCGCCGACCGCGTCGATGGCGATGCCGGCCTCGCGCAGCGCGCGCACCACGCCGATGTGGGCGAAGCCGCGCGCGCCGCCGCCGGACAGCACCAGACCGGTGCTGCGCCCGCTGATCAGCCGCGCCACGCGCGCGATGTCGGCCGGGCCGCGCACGTGGTGATGGCGCGCCGCCGGCAGCCGGTCCAGCCAGCGCCGCGCCGCGCCGGGCAGGATGCGGCCGTCCGGGTGCAGCAGCAGCAGGTGGCGCGCGCGGAAGCGCGGCCGGCGCGGGTTGATCGGGCCGGCCTCCGGCCAGGCCTCGGCGCGGCGCCCGGCGTTGACCAGCAACAGGAAGGCGTCGGCCTGGCGCACGCACAGTTGGCGCCACTCCGCCGGACCGTCGGCGAGGTACAGCACGAAGCGCGACTCGGCCTCGCGCTCGGCGAACCACTCGCTGCTGCGGCCGTGGCCGAGCGCGGCGTCGATCACCGCGCAGTCGCCGAACGGCAGCAGCGCGTGGCGCAGTTGCGCGATCACGCCGCGCGCATCGACCTGGCCGTCGAACGCCAGCACCACGAAGGTGCGCGGCGCGCTGACCACGCGGTCGGTGGCGCGGATCGCGGCCTGCTGCACGGCGATGCGCGCCGCGCCCAGCATCGCTTCCGGGTGGCGCCGCACCAGGCGATCGAAGCCGTCGCGCGGCAGCCGCAGCAGCTCGGAATCGCGCAGCGCGCGCAGGCTGACGCCGGGCGGCCGGTCGGTGATCAGGCTGTATTCGCCCAGCGTCTGCCCAGGGCTGCGCACGCCCGCCAGCCGCGGCGGCCCGCCCTCGACCGGCGGATGGAACACGCCGAGGCTGCCGGTGCGGACCACGTACAGCGCATCCGGCGGCACGTCGGCCTCGAACAGGGTCTGCCCGCCGGGCAGGCTGAACCAGGCCAGTTCGCCGGCCAGCGCGTCGAGCTGCGCGTCATCGAGGTGGGCGAACACCTGCGTCTTGCGCAGCAGTTCGCGGATGTCGGGCGGGCCGGCGAGGTTCATTCCGCCCATGCTAGTGAAAGCGCGCCGCGCGGCCAACGGTGCGCTTGATTTCCCCGCGCGGCGCCGCCACGCTGCTGGAACATCGGAACATGCCACGCCCATGGACGCCTTCAATCCCCTGCTGATCGAATCCGGCCTGCCCGCCTTCGCGCGGATCCGCCCCGAACACGTCGGTCCCGCGATCGACGCGATCCTGGCCGACTACCGCGCCGCCGCCGAGGCGCTGTGCGCGGAGGGCGCGCCGCGCGACTTCGCCCACGTGATGCTGGAACAGGAGCGCCTCGAGCAGCGCCTGGCGCACGCGTGGGCGCCGGTCGGCCACCTGCACGCGGTGCAGGATTCGCCGGCGCTGCGCGAGGCCTACGCCAGCGCGCTGGAGGCGATCACCGACTTCGGCACCGAGCTGGGCCAGAACCGCGCGCTGTACGCGGCGGTGCAGGCCGTCGCCGAACGCCCCGACTTCGCCGCGCTGCCGCGCGCCGCGCGCACCCTGGTCGAGCACGCGCTGCGCGACTTCCGCCTGGCCGGCGTCGCGCTGGAGGAGCCGGCGCGCTCGCGCTTCAAGGCGATCGCCAACGAACTGGCGAAGCTCTCCACCGAATTCTCCAACGCCGTGCTGGACGCCACCGACGCCTGGCACGAGCACGTCACCGACGAGCGCGACCTCGCCGGCATCCCCGCCTCCGGCCGCGCCGTGCTGCGCCAGTACGCCAGGGAGCACGACCTCGAAGGCTTCCTGGTCACGCTGAAGCAGCCCAGCGTGCAGGCGGTGCTGACCTACGCCGACAGCCGCGCGCTGCGCGAGCGCGTGTACTGGGCCTACCAGACGCGCGCCTCCGACCAGGGCCCGCACGCCGGCAAGTTCGACAACGGCGAGCGCATCGGGAAGATCCTCGCGCTGCGCCACGAGGCGGCGCAGTTGATCGGCTACGCCAACGCCGCCGAGGAATCGCTGGCCACCAAGATGGCGCCGTCGACGCAGGCGGTGCTGGACTTCCTGCGCGACCTGGTGCGCCGCGCCAAGCCGGTGGCCGAGCGCGAGCTGGCCGAGCTGCGCGAATTCGCCCGCGACCAACTCGGCCTGACCGAACTGGAGCCGTGGGACATCGGCTACGCCGCGGAGAAGCTGCGCAAGCACCGCTACGACCTCGACGAGGAGGAGCTGAAGCCGTACTTCCCGCTGCCGGCGGTGATCGACGGCCTGTTCGGCGTGGCCGAGCGCGCATTCGGCGTCAGCCTGGTGCCGCGCGACGGCGTCGAGGTCTGGCACGCGGACGCGCGCTACTACGACGTGCGCGACGCCGCCGGCCGCACCATCGCCGGCTGCTACGTCGACCTGTACGCGCGCGCCGGCAAGCGCGGCGGCGCCTGGATGGACGTCTGCCGCGCGCGCTTCCGCGACGGCGAGACGCTGGAGCTGCCGGTCGCGTTCCTGACCTGCAACTTCGCGCCGCCCACCGAGGGCGTGCCCGCGCTGCTCACCCACGACGACGTGCTGACCCTGTTCCACGAGTTCGGCCACGGCCTGCACCACATGCTGACCGAGGTCGACCTGCCCTCGGTCGGCGGCATCGACGGCGTCGAGTGGGACGCGGTCGAGCTGCCCAGCCAGTTCATGGAGAACTTCGGCTGGCAGCGCGAGAGCCTCGACCTGTTCGCGCGCCATTGGCAGACCGGCGAGCCGCTGCCGCAGGCGCTGTTCGAGCGCATGCACGCGGCGCGGCATTTCCACGCCGGCCTGTTCCTGGTGCGCCAACTCGAGTTCGGCCTGTTCGACTTCCGCCTGCACCTCGAATACGACCCCGCGCAGGGCGCGCGCGTGCAGCAACTGCTGGACGAGGTGCGCCGCGAGGTGGCGGTGCTGCATCCGCCGGCGTGGCAGCGCTTCGCGCACGCCTTCACCCACATCTTCAGCGGCGGCTACGCGGCCGGCTACTACAGCTACCTGTGGGCGGAAGTGCTGTCGGCGGACGCGTTCGCGAAATTCGAGGAGGCCGGCACCTTCGACCGCGCCACCGGCGACGCCTTCCGCCGCAGCATCCTCGCCGTCGGCGGCTCCCGGCCGGCGCTGGAGAGCTTCGTCGAGTTCCGCGGCCGCGCGCCGACGCCCGACGCGCTGCTGAAGAGCTACGGCCTGGCCGCGTGACGCGCCCTTCCAGGCCCGCCCTACAATAAGCCGGATGAAGATCGCCACCTGGAACGTCAACTCGCTCGGCGTGCGCCTGCCGCACGTGGAGCAGTGGTGCCGCGAGGTCCGGCCGGACGTGCTGGCGCTGCAGGAAACCAAGCTCGAGGACGCGAAGTTTCCGCGCGCCGCGCTCGAGGCGCTGGGCTACCGCTGCGCGTTCAGCGGGCAGAAGACCTACAACGGCGTCGCCCTGCTGGCGCGCGAGGCGCCGCGCGACGTGCTCACCGACATCCCGGGCCTCGACGACGCGCAGCGGCGCATCCTCGCCGCGACGGTCGACGACCTGCGCATCGTCAACCTGTACGTGGTCAACGGCCAGGCGGTCGGCAGCGACAAGTTCGCCTACAAGCTGGACTGGCTGGAGAAGGTCACCGCGTTCCTCGCCGACGAGCTGCAACGCCATCCGCGGCTGGTCGTGCTGGGCGACTTCAACATCGCGCCGGACGACCGCGACGTGCACGATCCCGAGGCGTGGCGCGAGCAGGTGCTGTGCTCCACGCCCGAGCGCGAGGCGCTGCGCCGCATGCTCGCGCTGGGCCTGGTCGACAGCTTCCGCCACTTCGTGAACGACGCCGGCCACTACAGCTGGTGGGACTATCGCCAGGGCGCGTTCCGGCGCAACATGGGGCTGCGCATCGACCTGATCCTCGCCAGCGAGGCGCTGAGGCCGAGCCTGCAAGCCGCCGCCATCGACCGCACGCCGCGTGCCTGGGAGCGGCCTTCCGACCACGCCCCGGCGCTGCTTGAAATCGCCCCATGACCGACGAACATCCCACCTGGCTGGAATCCCTCGGCGACGCCGAACTGGACGAACTCGACCAGTTCCTGCGCGGCCACGCCGGCGAGGACGACCTGCTGCTGGACGGCGTGCACGGCCTGCTGACCGCGCTGGCGATCGGGCCCGAGCCGGCCAAGCCGGACGAGTGGCTGCCCGAGGTGCTGCACGCGCCGTTCGCCAGCGAGGCGGAGGGCGAACGCATCCTCGCCCTGCTGGCCAAGCTCAACGACTCGATCCCCGCCGAGCTGGACATGGACGCCTACGAGCCCATCCTCGGCGAAGTCGAGCGCGACAACGGCACCGCGCTGACCGCCGCCGGCTGGTGCGAAGGCTTCAGCCGCGGCATCGACCTGCGCGCGGCGATCTGGGAAGCGCGCCTCGGCGAGGACACCGAGCTGATGGAGCTGCTGACGCCGATCATGGCGCTGGCGGTGGACGAGGGCGTGCTGTCCGGCGACACCGAATTCGAAAAGCTCAGCGAAGCCGAATACGACGAATGCCTCGCGCAGATCCCGCAGGCGGTCGGCGCGGTCGCGCAGTACTGGCGCGTGCACACGCCCACCGAGCGCGAGCGCACCGCCGGCGGCGGCGCCTCCGCCAGCGTGTTCCGCGACCAGCCGCGCCGACGCGGCGGGCGCTGGGTGCATTGAGGGCGGGACTCGGGACTCGGGACTCGGAAACCGGAAGTCGGTACGCGCAATCGGGGCTATGGCCGCCGCACGCACAGGGATCCCGCGGGCGCGCTTCTGCTTGTCTCCCTCTCCCCCGCGGGGAGAGGGTCGGGGTGAGAGGGACGCCGCCGCAGGCGGCGTTTGCCGAACGGTCTCGCTCCTGGGAGCCCGATGCGTCCATTGGTATCGTCGCGCGAACGCTGCATCCCCTGCCGCGCTATTCCCTCCACGCCCGCGCGGTCGCATCTTGAGCGCATTCCGCAGCCCGAGGAGGGCGCCATGACTACCCGCACCATCGTCCGCCGCGTCCGCGGCATGCCCACCAGCGACGGCGCCGGCGTCAAGATGACGCGCGTGATCGGCCAGCCCGCGCTGGACACGCTCGACCCGTTCCTGATGCTGGATGCGTTCGGCTCGGACAAGGGCGCCGACTACATCGGCGGCTTCCCGGACCATCCGCACCGCGGCTTCGAGACCGTCACCTACATGCTGGCCGGGCGCATGCGCCACGGCGACAACCAGGGCAACAGCGGCCTGCTCGGCCCCGGCAGCGTGCAGTGGATGACCGCCGGCCGCGGCATCGTGCACTCGGAGATGCCCGAGCAGGAGGACGGCGAGATGCGCGGCTTCCAGCTGTGGGTGAACCTGCCGGCCAAGGACAAGATGACCGCGCCGCGCTACCAGGACATCGCGCCCGAGCGCATCCCCGAGGTGGATCCCGCGCCCGGCGTGCACGCGCGCGTGATCGCCGGCGAGCTGGCCGGCGCGCGCGGACCGGTCGGCGGCGTCGCCACCGAGCCGGTGTTCCTCGATCTCGCGCTTGCGCCGCACGCGCGCATCGAGGTGCCGCTGCCGGCGGCACACAACGCGTTCGCGTTCGTGTTCGAGGGCGCGGGCGTGACGATCGGCGGCGTGACGCTCGACCACTACGAACTCGGCGTGCTGAGCGCCGGCGGGACCGTCGCGCTGGAGGCGGGCGAGGCGGCCGCGCGCCTGATCCTGGTCGCCGGCAAGCCGCTCAACGAGCCCGTCGCCAAGTACGGCCCGTTCGTGATGAACACGCCGCAGCAGATCATGCAGGCCATCGACGATTACCGCGCCGGGCGGTTTTGAGCAGTTCGTGTTTATACGCCCCCGCGTATCAATTGCGTATTGATGCGCGCGGCGAACACTTTGACTTTGTGCTATGTCGTGGTTAGGTTCTGCCGCTGCAGATCATCTTACTCAGGCTGATAGCCGTTGTGCTTGGTGATCTGTGTCGGAGGTGTGCAGCAAGTGTTCGCTGCTCCACCGTTCTGCCAAATATGGACAGGGGGGAAGCAAAAATGGATCTTCGCGCTTTGATCATGTGCAGCGTTATTGCAGTGGCTGGTGCGGGATGCACCACGGTGAAAACGTTGCAAGCTACAGGCGGCAGTCGCGCAGACGGAGTAGTTGAGCTTTCGTTTGAATACGGAATGTTCGAGAAGCCCCAGGTTCAATGGGCGCAGGGTGCGGCGACCGCACGCGACAGATGTAGAGCCTGGGGCTATTCGAGCGCTGAACCCTTTGGCGGAACAGTTTCTACATGCCAGGCTCACGATGGATACGGCGGCTGCGTGCGCACCCTGGTTACGGCAAAGTATCAATGCACTGGTTCTACGGCCTCCCAAAACTAGGACGTCGGGCGGCAGTTGAACCGCGGTGAAGCCGGCTGCGCCGGTTCCGCCCTAAATTCCTCAGGGCAGGGGCATAGGATGCCGTGAGCGCAGTGAACCGCATCGTCCTATGGTGCGCGGCGGAGAGATGCGGTTCATTGCACTCACCGAATCCTACGCGGCGCAGCGTGCGCTATGCGCGTGTGCAAGGCATCGTGCGCGGAGCGCACGCTACGTGCTGCCCGCGGGATGCTCACGGCCTGGTCGCGGCCGCCTTTGTTTTCGGCTTGCCGGCCGGCTTGGCCTTCGCGGGTTTCGCGGCTGCCGGCACGGCTTGCGCCGCCACGCACTGCGCGCCGCATTCGCCCTTCACCTTTTCGTCGAAGAACGCGGCGATGGCGCGGTAGGCGTGCTTCTTCATCTCCGGCGTGGACAGGCCGTGCTTGCCGCCGGGGTAGGTCATCAGTTCGAACGGGATGCCGCGGCGCTGCAGTTCGGCCATCAGCCGCGTGGAGTTGGCGAACAGCACGTTGTCGTCGGCCATGCCGTGGGCGAGGAACAGCGGCGCGGTCAGGCCGTCCAGCCAGGCGAACACGGCGCTGCGCGTGTAGCCGGCAGGGTTCTGCTGCGGCGTGCCGAGATAGCGCTCGGTGTAGAAGGTGTCGTACAGGCGCCAGTCGGTGACCGGCGCGACCGACACGCCGCCGGCGAGGTCGGCGGAATCCTTGGCCAGCATCATCAGGTTCATGTAGCCGCCGTAGCTCCAGCCGAACGTGCCGATGCGCTTGCCGTCCACCCACGGCTGCGCCTTCAGCCAGCGGATGCCGGCGACCTGGTCGGCCACTTCCGCCGCGCCGAGCTGCTTGTGGATCACGTCGGAGAACGCGCGGCCGCGGCGCGCCATGCCGCGGTTGTCCAGCGTGAACACGACGTAGCCGTGCTGCGCCATGTACTCGGCGAACATGTCCGTCCAGCCGCGCGTGGCGAGCTGCGCGTTGGGACCGCCGTAGAAGGTGTCGAACACCGGATAGCGCTTGGCCGGATCGAAGCCGAGCGGCTTGTACAGGCGGTAGTAGAGCGTCTGCCCGTCGTCCGCGGTGATCGTGCCGAATTCGGGCAGCACGTGGCTGTCGCGGTAGGGCGCGTACGGGTGCCTGGCGTCGAGCGCGTTCGGTTCGATCCAGGCGACGAACTTGCCGTCGGCGGCATGCACGGCGACCTGCGGCGGCGTCTTCGGATCGCTGAAGGTGTCGACGTAGAACGTGCCGCCCTTCGCGAACACCGCCTCGTGCCAGCCGTCGCGCTTGCTGATGCGCTGCGGCGCGTCGGCGTCGCTGCCGTCGAGCTTCAGCGCGTAGATCTGCTTGTCCGGCACGAAGTCCTTGTTGGAGGCGACGTAGACGCGGCCGGCCTTCTCGTCGACGCCGAGCACGCCGTCGACGTTCCAGGCGCCGCGGCTGAGCGGGTGCAGCAGCTTGCCGTCCAGCCCGTACAGGTACAGGTGCTTGCTGCCGGTGCGCTCGCTGGCCCAGACGAAGGCCTGCTGGCCGTCGAGGAAGCGCAGGTCGTCGTTGAGGTTGATCCAGGTGGCGCTGGTTTCGGTGAGCAGCGTGCGCTGCTGCAGCGTGGCGGTGTCGACGAGCTGCAGGTCGAGCCGCTGCTGGTTGCGCGCCATGCGCTGGTAGCTCAGCCCCTTCGCGGCCGGCGTCCAGTCGACGCGCACGAGGTAGATGTCGGGATTGGCGCCGAGGTCGACCCAGCGCGGCTGGCCGCCGCCCGGCGCGATCAGGCCGAGCTGCACGCGCACGTTGGGATCGCCCGCGGCCGGATAGCGCTGCTCGACCACGTCGGTGCGGTCGGCGTAGATCTCGAAGCGGCGCACCACCGGCACGTCGGCTTCGTCGTAGCGCTCGAACGCGATCAGCGAATCGTCCGGCGCCCACCAGTAGCCGGTGCGGCGGTCCATCTCCTCCTGCGCGACGAACTCGGCCTCGCCGTTGTGCACGGTGCCGCCGCCGTCGTGGGTCAGGCGCGTCTCCTTGCCGCTGGCGAGGTCGATCACGTAGAGATTCTGGTCGCGCACGAACGACACGTAGCGGCCCTTCGGCGAGATCTTCGGGTCGAGCACGAAGCCGCCGCCGCGGGTCAGCTTGCGCACCGCCTTGGCGGCGGGCGCGGCGAGGTCGTACAGGTACAGCTCGCCGTTCAGCGGGAACAGCAGCCTCGCGCCGTCCGGCGACCACTGGTAGTCGAGGATGCCGTGCAGGCCGGCGGTGCGCGCGCGCTCGCGGCGCGCCTTCTCGGCGTCGGAGAGCTGCTCGCCTTCCGGCTCCAGCTTCTTCGAATCGACCAGCAGGCGCGTGCTGCGGTCCTTGACGCTGTATTCCCACAGGTCGAGCTGGTTCTGGTCCTCGGCCCTGCCGCGCAGGAAGCTGACGCGCGTGCCGTCGGGCGAGATCTTCAGCCCGCGCGGCGTCGGCCCGCTCAGTCCGGGATCCGAGTAGATGCGGTCGATGGTGAGTTTTTCCGCCATCGTGGGCAGGGCGACGGTCATCAGGCCGGCGAGCAGCAGGGCGCGCATCGGAACCTCCTCGAGCGGAAGTGCCGATTAAAGCGCGCCGCGCGCCGCGCCGCCAAGCTTCGGCGGCGTGCCGCGCGGCTGCGGTTCAGGCAGTCTTCGCCTGGCCGAACAGCACGCGGCGCTCTTCCTCGCTGAACGGCTGCGCGTTCAGGTACGGCTCGCCGCGGGCGTAGGCGCGCTGCGTGGCCGGGCGCGCGGCGATCGCGTCGAACCAGCGCCTGAGGTGCGGGAAGTCGGCGAGGTCCATGCCCTGGCGTTCGTGCGGCACGATCCACGGGTAGCAGGCCATGTCGGCGACGGTGTAGGCGTTGCCGGCCACGAACGGGCGATCGGCAAGGCGCTTGTCCAGCACGCCGTACAGGCGCCGCGTCTCGTTGACGTAGCGGTCGATCGCGTAGGGGATCTTCTCCGGCGCGTACACCGCGAAGTGGTGGTTCTGCCCCAGCATCGGGCCGAGCCCGCCGACCTGCCAGAACAGCCATTGCAGCGCCTCGAAGCGGCCGCGCGCGTCGGCGGGCAGGAACTTGCCGGTCTTCTCGGCGAGGTAGAGCAGGATCGCGCCCGACTCGAACACGCCTAGCGGCGCGCCGCCGCCGACGGGCGCGGCGTCGACGATCGCCGGCATGCGGTTGTTCGGCGAGATCCTCAGGAATTCCGGCTTGAACTGCTCGCCCTTGCGGATGTCGACCGGCTTGATCGCATAGGGCAGGCCTGCTTCTTCCAGGAACAGAGTAATCTTGTGGCCGTTCGGCGTCGGCCAGTAGTAAAGGTCGATCATGCTGCTCTCCTCGGCGGGAACCCGCGGCGCGCGGTGCGGAACCCGGCTCAAGGTCGGGGCGCGGCGCGCGCATTCAAGCGCCGGGAACCGTGCGCGCCGAGGGTCGGCGCGCGCTTGACGCATGTCAGGGCGCTGCCGCCGCGCACACGCCACACTGCCCGCTGCGAGGCGGGCCCCACCCCGTCCTCAGGAGGGCGTCGTGACGCACGTTGTCACCGACAACTGCATCAACTGCAAGTACACCGATTGCGTCGAGGTCTGTCCGGTCGACTGCTTCCACGAGGGCCCCAACTTCCTCGTGATCGACCCGAACGAGTGCATCGACTGCACGCTGTGCGTCGCCGAGTGCCCGGCCGAAGCGATCTTCGCCGAGGACGACGTCCCGGAAGGCCAGGAACGCTACATCCAGCTCAACGCCGAACTGGCGCCGCAGTGGCCGGTGATCGACGCGCGCATTCCCGCGCTCGAGGACGCCAAGCGCTGGGACGGCGTGCCCGACAAGCTGCCGCTGCTGAAACGCTGAGACTCCCCATGTACCGAAGAACCCCGAGAACCGACGCCGGCGCCGGTCTGGACACGCCGGCCGCGCAGCCCGTGCGCCAGGTGACCTGGCACGACCTGCCGCTGTCCTGCCCGACGCCGGACGCCAGCCTGTGGAACGGCCATCCGCGCGTCTACCTGTCGATCCACGAGAGCGGGCGCGCGCAGTGCCCGTACTGCGGCACGATCTACGTGCTGCAGGATCCGGTGCCCGGCGAAGAGCCGCCGCGCCCCAACAATCCGGTGATCGAGCGCCGCTACCGCGAGGCGCTCGAACGCGTGCGCCGCGCCGGCGGCGGCTGAGCGCTGCATCCACACCAACCACTGCAGGCGACCCTGACGCATGTCCAGTGAAGATCCGCGCCCCGCGCCGAAGAACGGCGCCAAGTTCGTCACGCCCGAGGGCGTGCGCGCAGTCAAGGGCGGCATCCGCCCCAACGCCAACACCGGCACGCCGGACGTCGGCCGCAAGCCGCCCTGGCTGCGCGTGCGCCTGCCGACCGGCGCGCGCTACGAATCGGTGCGCGACATCGTGCACAGCCACAAGCTGCACACCGTGTGCGAGGAATCGCGCTGCCCCAACATCGCCGAATGCTGGGGCCGCGGCACCGCCACGATGATGCTGATGGGCTCGGTGTGCACGCGCGCCTGCAAGTTCTGCGCGGTCAGCACCGGCAATCCGCACGGCTGGCTGGATCCGCTGGAGCCGATGCAGGTGGCGGACGCGGTCGCGCTGATGCAGTTGAAGTACGTGGTGCTGACCTCGGTCGACCGCGACGACCTGCCCGACGGCGGCGCCGCGCACTACGCCGCGTGCATCCGCACCATCCACGCGCGCGCGCCGCAGACCGCGGTCGAGGCGCTCACCCCCGATTTCGCCGGCAACCACGCCGCGGTCGCCGCGGTGCTCGACGCCGGCGTGGTCACCTACGCGCAGAACCTGGAGACGGTCGAGCGGCTGACGCACCGCGTGCGCGACCCGCGCGCCGGCTACGCGCAGACGCTGGACGTGCTGGCCTTCGCCAAGCGCCACGCGCCGCGCACGCTGACCAAGACCAGCCTGATGCTCGGCCTCGGCGAGACCGACGACGAGATCGAGCGCACCCTGGACGACATCCGCGCCGCGGGCGTCGACATCGTGACCATGGGCCAATACATGCGCCCCACCGAGCATCACCTGCCGGTGGAGCGCTTCGTCACCCCCGACGAATTCCGCGCCTACCGAGATCGCGCGCTGGCGAAGGGCTTCGTCGAGGCCGTGGCCGGGCCGCTGGTACGCTCGAGCTACCGCGCCGAACGCGTGCTCGAACGCAACAACGCCGGCCTTTGAAGCCGTGCGCGGACGGGCGCATCATCTGCAGGACCCGTCCCGCGCGCAGCCCCGGCGCGGCGCGCCGCGCGCCCCGCGCCGCCACGGCTTCCCCGCGAACGCCAGGAGGTCGACCATCATGTCCCTGTCCCCGCTGCACCTGTTGCAGGTCCGCCATCCGCACCGCGCCGTGATCGGCGCGGCGGTCCACCCGCGCGCGGCCAAGGCCGCGCACGGCGACGCGCGGCGACGCGAGCGCCGCATCGACGAGGCGCTCGAGCAGAGCTTCCCCGCCAGCGACCCGCCGCCGTGGACGCTCGGCGGCGCGACGACGCGGCGCTGAGCGCAACGATCCCCGAGGAGGAACCATCGTGGAACATCCCGTCTATCCGCAGTCCGGTCCCGAGATCGCGCGCAAGCGCCGCGAGCTGGCGCCGCAGACGCTGGACGCCTTCAAGGCGTTCAGCGCGCAGGTGTTCGCCGAGGGCGCGCTGCCGGTCAAGATGAAGCAACTGATCGCGGTCGCCGTCGCGCACGTCACCCAGTGCCCGTACTGCATCCGCGGCCATACCGAGGCCGCACTGCGGCACGGCGCCAGCGAGCAGGAGCTGATGGAGGCGATCTGGGTCGCCGCCGAGATGCGCGCCGGCGGCGCCTACGCGCATTCGACGCTCGCGCTCGACACCATGATGCAGCACGCCCACGGCGCCGCGCCGCGCTGAAGCCACGGATCCCCCACGCCATGCCGACCCGCTACACCACCGTCTCCCGCAACGTCCTCGACGCGATCGGCGACACGCCGCTGCTCGAAGTCGAGGGCGTCTACGCCAAGCTCGAATTCCTCAATCCGTCCGGCTCGATCAAGGCACGCATCGCCGCCTACATGATCGAGCGCGCCGAGCAGGAGGGCCTGCTCAAGCCCGGCGACACCATCGTCGAGGCGACCAGCGGCAACACCGGCAACGCGCTGTCGATGGTCGCCGCGGTCAAGGGCTACCGCATGCTGGTGGTGATGCCGGAAGGCATGTCCAGCGAGCGCGTGGCGATCTCGCGCGCCTACGGCGCCGAGATCCTGTTCTGCGGGCGCTTCCACGTCAACGACGCGCTGGCCAAGGCGCAGGCGCTCGGCCAGCAGCCGGGCTACTTCTGCCCGCGCCAGTTCGAGTCGGAGTGGAACGTCGAGGAAAACCGGCTGATCCTCGGCCCGGAGATCCTCGCGCAGTTGCCGGACGGCCGCGTGCCCGACGCGCTGGTCGCCGGCGTCGGCACCGGCGGCACGCTGATCGGCGTCGGCCAGGCGTTCCGCGCGGTCAACCCGAACGTGCGGCTGTTCGCCATGGAGCCGTCGGAATCGTGCACGCTGCTGTGCGGCGAGATCGCCACCCACCAGATCGAGGGCATCTCCGACGGCTTCGTGCCCGGCATCTTCCAGCGCCACGCGGCGTTGATCGACGACGTGCTGTCGGTGTCCAGCGCCGACGCGGTCGAGGCGATGACCCACCTCGCGCGCCGCTACGGCCTGTTCTGCGGGCCCAGCTCCGGCGCGCACCTGCTCGCCGCCAAGCGCGTGCGCGAACGCCATCCCGAGCTGAAGACGGTGGTGACGCTGTTCTGCGACGAAGGCGAGAAGTACCTGCACGAGCACTTCATGCGCGCCGACAGCGTGCCGGTCGGCGCCGAGCACTTCGCCTGAGCGCGCCGCGGCGCGCGCCCGTCACTTGCCGATGCAGAAGCTGGCGAAGATCGCGCCGAGCAGGTCGTCGCTGCTGAACTCGCCGGTGATCTCGCCGAGCGCGTGCTGCGCCTGACGCAGCTCTTCGGCGGCCAGTTCGCCGGCGCGGGTTTCGACCAGCGTCAGCGCGGCGCCCTCGAGGTGGGCGGCGACGCGCTCCAGCGCCAGCACGTGGCGGGTGCGCGCGCTGAACGCGCCGGCCGCGCCTTCGCCCAAGCCGGCGCGGCGCTTCAGCTCCTCGCGCAGCAGCTCGAGGCCGGCGCCGCTCAGCGCCGACAGCCACAGCCACGTGTCGCGGCCGCGCGTCTCGCGGCGCGGCGCGGCGCCGTCGAGGTCGATCTTGTTGACGATCACGACGCGCGCGGCCTCCGCCGGCAGCGTTGCCAGCAGGGCGCGGTCGACCTCGGCGCGGGCGGCGTCGCTGACCAGCAGGGCGAGGTCGGCGCGCTCGAGCTCGGCGCGCGCGCGGCGCACGCCCTCGCGCTCGACCACGTCGCCGCTGTCGCGCAGGCCGGCGGTGTCGGCCAGGGTCAGCTCGATGCCGTCGAGCTGCACGCGCTCGCGCAGCACGTCGCGGGTGGTGCCGGGGATGTCGGCGACGATCGCGCGTTCGCTGGCCGCCAGCGCGTTCAGCAGGCTGGACTTGCCGGCATTGGGGCGCCCCACGATCACGACGTGCAGGCCGTCGGCCAGGCGCACGCCGCGACGCGTCTCCGCCAGCAGCGCGGCGAGCCCCTCGCGCAGCGCGGCGAGCTGCGCGGCGATCGCCGGATCGGCAAGGAAGTCGATCTCTTCTTCCGGGAAGTCGATCGCCGCCTCGACGTGAACGCGCAGCCGCGTCAGCGCGTCCAGCAACGCGCGCACGCGCAGCGAGAACTCGCCTTCCAGCGAGCGCAGCGCGGCGCGCGCGGCGCTCTCCGAGCCGGCGGCGATCAGGTCGGCGACGGCTTCCGCCTGGGCGAGGTCGAGCTTGCCGTTGAGGAAGGCGCGCTCGGAGAACTCGCCGGCGCGCGCCGGCCGCGCGCCCAGCGCGCAGACGCGGCGCAACAGCAGCTCCAGCACCACCGGGCTGCCGTGCGCGTGCAGTTCCAGCACGTGCTCGCCGGTGTAGGAGTGCGGGGCCGGGAAGTACAGCAGCAGGCCGCGGTCGAGCGCTTCGCCGGCGGCGTCGCGGAAGGTCGCGAGGTGGGCGCGGCGCGGCCGCGGCGCGCGGCCGAGCAGGGTGCGCGCGATCGTCCGCGCCTGCGGCCCGGACACGCGCAGCACGCCGACGCCGCCGGCGCCCGGCGGCGTGGCGACGGCGGCGATGGTGTCGCGCTCGCTCACGACGGCGAGCTTACGCCGGCATCGGGCCGTGCCGCGGGACTCAGGCCTTGGCCTTGGCGTCGCCGGCTTCGATGCGCCGCGTGATGACCCACTGCTGGATCACGCTGGTCAGGCCGTTGACCACGTAGTAGAGGGTCAGGCCGGCGGGGAAGAAGGCGAACATCACCGCGAACACGATCGGCATCACCTTCATCAGCTTGGCTTGCGTCGGATCCATGCCGACGGTCGGCGTCAGGTACTGCGTGGCGATCATCACCAGCGTGTACAGCACCGGCAGCACGAAGTAGGGGTCCGGCGCGGCCAGGTCCTGGATCCAGCCGAAGAACGGCGCCTGGCGCAGCTCGACGCTGTACATCAGCACGTAATACAGCGCGAAGAACACCGGGATCTGCACCAGCGTCGGCAGGCAGCCCGCGAGCGGGTTGACCTTCTCCTTCTGGTACAGCTCCATCATCGCCTGCTGCATCTTCTGCTTGTCGTCGCCGTAGCGCTCCTTCAACGCCTGGATGCGCGGCGACAGCTTGCGCATCTTCGCGCCGGCCTTGAACTGCGCTTCGCTGAGCTTGAAGAACACGGCCTTGATCAGCAGCACCAGCAGGATGATCGCCAGGCCCCAGTTGCCGACCAGCAGATGCAGGTGCGCCAGCACCCAGTGCAGCGGCTGCGCGATCACGGTGAAGACACCGTAGTCGACCACCAGCGACAGGCCGGGGGCGACGCTGTCCAGCGTGCTCTGCAGCTCGGGGCCGACGTACAGCCGCGCCTCGCTGGTGGCGCTGGCGCCGGGCGCGACGGTCAGGGTGGGGCCCAGCGAACGCACCAGGTAGCGCTGCGTGCCCTGCTCGTCGAGCAGCGCGCTGCCGAAGCGGCTGGTTTCGCCCTCGTTCGGGATCCAGGCGGCGAAGAAATAGTGCTGCAGCATCGCCACCCAGCCGCCGGCGGCTTCGGCGTTCAGCGGCTCCTTGACGAACTTGCCGAACGGCAGCTTCTGGAACTTCTTCTCCGGGCCGTACCAGGCCGCGCCCTTGTAGCTGATGCGCTCGGGGTTGTAGAACTCGAGGAAGTGCTTGGCCGGCTCGGGCGGCGGCACGCGCACCAGCTGGCGGTAGGCGTTGCCGCTCCAGGCCTGCGTGCCGCCGTTGTCGATCTCCTGCGCAAGCTTGATCACGTAGCTGCCGCGCTCGAAGGTGTAGCGCTTCTTCACCGTGAGCCCGGCCGGATCGTGCCAGGTGAGCGTGACCACGAGCTGCTGCTGGCCCGGCGCGAGCGCGTAGGCGGACTGCTCGGCGACGAACGTCGCGCGGTGGTCCGGCGCCGGCGCGTTCGCGCTGACCAGGCCGTTCTGCGCGACGAAGTAGCGTTCCGGGCTGCCGTCGAGCAGACGCACCGGGTGCTGCATGTCCTTCGGCTTGACCGGATATTTCAGCAGGTCGGCGCGCACCAGGCTGCCGCCCTCGGTGTCGATGGCGAGGCGCAGCACGTCGGTGGTCACCGTCACCAGTTGCCGCGCCGCGGCCGGTGCCGTCGCCGCGGGCGCGGCCGGCACGACCGGCGCCGGCGTAC
>NZ_JBDKSX010000062.1:0-9221 GCF_039680435.1 Mizugakiibacter sp.
CGCCGCCACCATCGCTTGACCGCGGGGCGGTTCGACGAGTTCCTTTACCGCCACGACGAAGGCGCGGCCGTGCGCCACATGTTCCGCGTCGCCACCGGGCTGGAGTCGATGGTGCTCGGCGAACCGCAGATCCTCGGCCAGGTCAAGGACGCCTATCAGTTCGCGCGTGCCGCGCACACCCTGCACGCGCCGATGGACCGCCTGCTGCAGCACACCTTCGCGGTGGCCAAGCGCGTGCGCACCGACACGCACATCGGCGCGCACACGGTTTCCGTCGCGTTCACCGCGGTGCGCCTCGCCGAGCAGATGTTCACCGACCTCGGCGAAGCCTGCGTGCTGCTGATCGGCGCCGGCGAGACCATCGAGCTGGCCGCGCGCCACCTGGTCGACCGCCGCGTGCGCCGCCTGATCGTCGCCAATCGCACGCCGGAAAACGCGCAGGCGCTGGCCACGCGCGTCGGCGGCTACGCGGTCGCGCTGGCCGACCTGCCGCAGCACCTCGCCGAAGCCGACATCGTGATCGCCTCCACCGCCAGCCGCGAGCCCGTGCTGAGCCGCGCGACCGTCGAGCAGGCGATCCGCCGGCGCCGCCACCGGCCGATGTTCCTGGTCGACATCGCGGTGCCGCGCGACATCGAGCAGAGCGTCGCCGAGCTGGACGACGTGTTCCTGTACACGATCGACGACCTGCGCCAGGTGGTCGACGAGAACAAGCGCTCGCGCGAAGCGGCCGCGCGCGAGGCCGAAACCATCATCGACCTGCAGGTCGAGCGCTACATGGCCTGGCGCCGCGCGCTGACGGTGAGGAATCCGCTGCTGGCGCTGCGCGGCAACGCCGAGGCGCAGCGCGACGAGGTGCTGGCGCGCGCGCGCGCGATGCTCGAGCACGGACGCGCGCCGGAAGAGGCGCTGGCCTTCCTCGCCAACACGCTGACCAACAAGCTGCTGCATGCGCCCAGCGCGCGCCTGCGCGAGGCGGCGCAGGCCGGCGACCTCGACCTGCTGCATGCCGCCGAGCGGCTGTACGGCCTGGACGACGCAGGCTCGTCCGAGCCGTGACGCCCCCCGCATGACGCCCTCGATCCGCCGCAAGCTCGAACAGCTCGCCGAGCGCCACCAGGAACTCGGCCTGCTGTTGGCGCAGCCCGACGCGCACGCCGACGGCGCGCGCTTCCGCGCGCTGTCGCGCGAGTACGCGCAGCTCGGCCCGGTCGCCGCGGCGCTGGCCGGATACGACGCCGCCGTGCGCGATCTCGCCGACACCCGCGAGATGCTGAAGGATCCCGACTTCCGCGAGCTGGCGCAGGAGGACGTCGCGCGACTGGAAGCACGCCTCGCCGGGCTCGAGCGCGAGCTGCAACTGCTGCTGCTCCCGAAGGATCCGCGCGACGAGGCCAACCTCTACCTCGAAGTGCGCGCCGGCACCGGCGGCGACGAGGCCGCGCTGTTCGCCGGCGACCTGTTCCGCATGTACGCGCGCTATGCCGAGCGCAAGCGCTGGCGCGTCGAGATCCTGTCCGCGCACGAGGGCGAGCACGGCGGCTACAAGGAAGTGATCGCGCGCGTCGAGGGCAAGGGCGCCTATTCGCGCCTGAAGTTCGAGTCCGGCACGCACCGCGTGCAGCGCGTGCCGGCGACCGAGTCGCAGGGGCGCATCCACACCTCGGCGGCGACGGTGGCGATCCTGCCCGAGCTGGACGAGGTGGAGGACGTCGAGGTGAAGGAGTCGGAGCTGAAGATCGACACCTACCGCGCCTCCGGCGCCGGCGGCCAGCACGTCAACAAGACCGAGTCGGCCATCCGCATCACCCACCTGCCGACCGGCATCGTGGTCGAGTGCCAGGACGAGCGCAGCCAGCACAAGAACCGCGCGCGCGCGCTGGCGCTGCTGAAGGCGCGCCTGCTCGACGCGCAGCGCTCCAGGCAGGCCGCCGAGCAGACCGAGTCGCGACGCCTGCAGGTCGGCTCCGGCGACCGCAGCCAGCGCATCCGCACCGACAACTTCCCGCAGGGCCGCGTCACCGACCACCGCATCAACCTGACCCTGTACCGCCTACCCGAGGTCGTCGACGGCGACCTCGACGAGCTGGTCGACGCGCTCGCGAGCGAGCACCAGGCCGACCTGCTGCAAGCGCTCACGGAGCACGCATGAGCCTCGCCATCGCCCGCGCCAGCCTCGCCGACCTCGACGACCTCGCCGCGCTGTTCGACGGCTACCGCCAGTTCTACGGCCAGCCCGCCGACCGCGCGCGCGCGGCCGCGTTCCTGCGCGCACGCCTGCAGGCGGACGAGTCGGTGGTCTTCCTCGCCCGCGACGGCGGTGCCGCGGTCGGCTTCACCCAGCTCTATCCGCTGTGGAGCTCCGTGCAGACCGGCCGCGCGTGGCTGCTCAACGATCTCTTCGTCGCGCCGCATTCGCGCGGCCGCGGCGTCGCCCGCGCCCTGCTCGACGCCGCGCGCGAGCACGGCCGCGCCACCGGCGCGCGCTACCTGCAGCTCGAAACCGCCCGCGACAACGCCGAGGCGCAGCGCCTGTACGAAGCCCACGGCTGGACGCGCGACGAGGCGATGCACACCTACCACCTGGCGCTGTGATCCCGCTGGCGCGCGCGCGCCGCCTGCGCTAGCGTCCGGGTTCCGCCATCACCGCCGCCGAGGCGCATGGATCTCGCCGCCAGCCTGGACCGCGTCGTCGCGTTGCTCGAACAGGGCCGCAGCGCCGACGCCGAACACGCCGCGCGCATCGCGCGCATGCAGTTTCCCGCCGCCGCCGAGGCCGCGCGCCTGCACGGCGCGGCGCTGCTGCGGCTGGAACGACCGGCGGAAGCACGCAGCGCCTTCGATGCGGCGATCGCGCTGGCGCCGGGCGCATTCGAGGCGCACACCAACCTTGCCAGCGCCCTGCTCGCCTGCGACGACGCCGAAGGCGCCGAGCGCGCGCTGGCGCGCGCACTGGCGCTGGCGCCCGGCCATCCCGCCGTGCTGAACGGCCTCGGCAACGCGCGCCGCGCGCGCGGCGACCTCGCCGGCGCGCGCGAAGCCTATGCCGCCGTGACCCGCGCCGCGCCGCATTACGCACCCGCCTGGCTCAACCTCGCCGGCGTCGAGCTGGAGGCCGGCGAAGCCGAAACCGCCGAGGCGCACGTGCGCCGCGCGCAGACGCTGGCGCCAAGCGCGGACGCCGCGTTGCTGCTCGGTCATGCGCTGGCCGCGCGGCGCCGCTTCGAGGACGCCGAGGAGGCCTACGCCGCCGGCGCCGCGCTGGCGCCGCAGGACGCGCGCCTCGCCTACCAGGTCGGCCTGATGGCCGAGGAGCGCGGCGATTTCGCGCGCGCCGCGGCGGCCTACGAACGCACGCTGCGGCTCGATCCCGCGCACGGCCACGCGCTGGGCCAGCTCGCCTTCGTCAAACGCTCGCGCTGCGACTGGGACGGCCTCGACGCGCTGTCGGCGCGGATGCGCGCGCATGTCGCCGCCGGCAAGTCCGGCGTCGCGCCGTTCGCGTTCCTCGCCGAGGACAGTACGCCGGCCGAACAGCTCGCCTGCGCGCGCCTGCACGCGCAGCGCATCGAGCGCGCCGCCACGGCGCAACGCACACGGCTCGCCTTCGCGCATCCGCGCCGCGCGCCCGGCGCGCCGCTGCGCGTCGGCTTCCTCGCCAACGGCTTCGGCGAGCACGCCACCGCGCTGCTCACCGCGGCGTTCTTCGAGCGATTGCGCGAAACCGATGTCGCGTTCCAGTTGTTCGCCAGCAGCCGCGACGACGGCGGCCCGCTGCGTGCGCGGCTGCGCGCCGCCGCGCACGCGCTGCACGACGTCGCCGGCCTGCCGGCGTTCGAGGTCGCGCGGCGGGTGCACGCCAGCGGCGTCGAAGTGCTGCTCGACCTCGACGGCTACTGCGGCGGCGGCACGCCCGAGGTGTTCGCGCTGCGCCCTGCGCCGCTGCAGGTGAACTGGCTGGCCTACCCAGGCACGATGGGCGCGGCCTTCATGGACTACGCGATCGCCGACCGCTGCGTGCTGCCGGCTGCGCTGCGCCCGCACTTTTCCGAAGCCATCGCCTACCTGCCGCGCTGCTACCAACCCTCCGATCCGACCCGCGCGCTGCGCGAGCCGCCGTCGCGCGCGGACCTCGGCCTGCCGGAAACCGGCGCCGTGTACGTCTGCTTCAACAACGGCTTCAAGCTCAACCCGCGCAGCTTCGCGCGCATGTGCGCGGTGCTGCGCGCGGTGCCGGGCGCCGCGCTGTGGCTGCTGAGCGGCGCCGACGGCGCCGACGAGCGCCTGCGCGAGGCGGCACGCGCGCACGGCGTCGATCCGGCACGACTGGCGTTCGCCGCCAAACGCCCGCACCTCGATTACCTCGCGCTGTACCGCCACGCCGACCTGTTCCTCGACACCGAAACCTACAACGCGCACACCACCGCCTCCGACGCGATCTGGGCCGGCTGCCCGGTGCTGACGCGGCCGGGCGAGGCCTTCGCCGCGCGCGTCGCCGCCAGTCTCAACCACCACCTCGGCACGGACGCGCTGAACGTCGCCGGCGACGAGGCCTTCGTCGACGCCGCGGTGCGCCTCGGCCGCGATGCCGGCGCACGCGCCGCGCTGCGCGCCGAACTGGCGGAGCGCAAGCGCGACAGCGGCCTGTTCGACATGACCGCCTACGCGCGCGATTTCGCCGCGCTGCTGCGCGCCATGGCCGAACGCCACCGCGCCGGCCTGCCGCCCGCCGACCTCGGCTGAGCGCCAGGATCAGCCGCGCAGCCGCATGGCCCCGTAGGGTGGATCGCCGCGCCGGCGGCGATCCACCAAGCGACCGCCACACGCACGCCCGCCGCAATCGCCCCGCAGCCGACGGGCGCACCCGGCGGCTCCGCGCAAGGCGCGGAACCGCCCTACGTTGCTGCGCGGGCCTGCCCGCGACGCATCTCGTCGCCCTCTCCCGCTGGCGGCAGAGGGTCGGGGCGAGGGTGGTCCGCGGGTCGCGACCCGCTTCCACCCCCGCCCGCGGCACGCTAGGCTGCCGCGCATGAGCGCCCAGGCCGACTTCGTTCCACTGAATCTTTGCGTGCTGACCGTCTCGGACACGCGCACGCCCGACACCGACGCCTCGGGCGATTTCCTCGTGCTGGCGCTGGGCGAAGCCGGCCACGCGCTGCACGACCGCGAAATCGTCAGGGACGACATCTACACGATCCGCGCGATCGTCTCGCGCTGGATCGCCGACGCGGCCGTGCACGGCGTCCTCGTCACCGGCGGCACCGGCTTCACCGGGCGCGACTCCACGCCCGAGGCGATCCGCCCGCTGCTCGACAAGGAAATGCCCGGCTTCGGCGAGACGTTCCGCGCGCTGTCGTACGAGGAGATCGGCACCTCGACCATGCAGTCGCGCGCATTCGCCGGCCTCGCCAACGGCACCTTCGTGTTCTGCCTGCCGGGCTCGACCTCGGCCTGCCGCACCGCCTGGGACAAGCTGCTGAAGGCGCAGCTCGACGCGCGCACCAAGCCGTGCAACCTCGCCGGCCTGATGCCGCGGCTGGGCGAGCGCTGAGGCCGCGGAACGAAACGGCGCCGCCGTATCCGCGGCCGTCGCATAAGCTTTCGGCGGAAGCCGCTGCGCGGATGCCGCCCTGTGCCGGGGCCGCCATGAAACGCGACGATTACCAGGATGTGCTGAAGGAGTTGCAGCGCGAACTGGTGGCCATGCAGAACGCGCTGGTGCGCGACGGCCGCCGCCTGCTGGTCGTGTTCGAGGGCCGCGACGCCGCCGGCAAGGGCGGCGCAATCAAGGCGATCACCGAGAAGCTCAACACGCGCGGCTACCGCATCGCCGCATTGCCGAAACCCGACGAGCGCGAACGCACGCAGTGGTATTTCCAGCGCTACGTCGCGCACCTGCCCGCCGCTGGCGAGATCGTGCTGTTCGACCGCAGTTGGTACAACCGCGCCGGCGTCGAGCGCGTAATGGGCTACTGCAGCGACGCCGAATACCGCCGCTTCCTGCGCGAATGCCCGAAGTTCGAGCGCATGCTGGTCGACGACGGCATCCAGCTCATGAAGTACTGGCTGGCGGTCGACCAGGCCGAGCAGGAACAGCGCTTCGCCGAGCGCGCCGCCGATCCCGCCAAACGCTGGAAGCTGTCGCCGATCGACCTCGCCGCCCGCGAGAAATACGCCGACTACGGCCGCGCCCGCGACCGCATGTTCGAGGCCACCCACACCGACTGTGCGCCGTGGCACGTGGTCGACTTCAACGACCAGAAGCGCGGCCGCCTCAACCTGATCCGCCACCTGCTCGACCAGGTGCCCCACGACGGCGCGACCCAACCCGCCGTGAAACTGCCGCCGCTGAAAGGAAAGCCGAAGCGCGAGAAACTCAAGGACGAGGCGCTGTGGGTGCGCGAGGTGTACTGAGCGCGGGCGTGCCCGTCGAGGCCACGGCTTTCCATCGGGCAAAAGTGACCACACGCCATTGCACCCCGGTCCGATCTGCCGCTTTATCACCCCGAATGCGGGCTGATAACACTTATCACGGCGGAATCGCCGGATAACGCGACCGCATCAGAACGGCGCAAGCGCCCCACCTCTCACGCAAGCGATTGAAACGCCCAGGGAACCTTCCTTGACACCCCCGACGGCCCGGGCGCAGCCTTGCGTTTATCACCCCGGATGCGGGGTCTACTTGTAGTTAGCGCCCACAGAGAGACTTTCGCAAATGGATAAACCACTGAGCGTCTGGTACTGCGACACCTGCGGCGAGAAGATCGATGATGTCGGTAAGGGCTACGTCATTTGGCGGAGCGAGGGCCATCCCCATGATTTCAAGGTCATCCATCAGCGCGACTGCGATCAAAAAGACCATACCTCGTCGGCCGCGCTTAAGGATTTCCTTGGGCCGCAGGGGCTTTCCTATTGCATGACATTCCTCAGCGCAGGACCGATCATCCACAATCTCAGCGGGTCGAGTGACCAGCCCCAGCCAAACCTCAGCGAGTTCGCGGACTTCGTACGTCGGGTTCAAGTCCCATACTATGAGCAGGCCCGGCGCAGCTTTGCCAATCCAGAGCTACTGTCGGACTTCTCGGACTGGAACGAGTTTGGACCGTACATTCCAGACGAGCTTGAGCGCATCGCCCGTGACTACACGGGTGGGCGCTAACAATTCGTTCAAGCCGATGCGCACGCCGCTGAATTCAAGCGTTAGCTTGAAAGGGGATCTACGTGACTCGTATCGAACCAACGATTGGCACCACTCCGGCACCAAGTGACCTGCCACCAGAACTTCCACCCGTAAGGAAGCAAGCTTCGAAAAAGCCTAGCGTTCGTCGATCCAATCAGTTCAAGATGATTGTTTCCGCTGCAACGCTTTATGCAATCGTGGTTGGCGTCGTCGCCATGCTTTTGCAACCTCAGCCCACAGTAAATGCCGGTGGTTTGGCCTACAGGCTTGGCGAGGTGGCATCATATTTCCTTATCGCAATGATCATAGGTCTTGGCTGCACACTTGTAAGTAAGAAGCCATGGACTTGGGGCTTCGCTGTTTTCGTGCTCATCGTATTCCTCGTCCCGATTTGGTTTGCGGGCACGCACAGCTAACTACTCGTTCAAGGCGGACGGCTGCGCCGCCGCTTAACTCCAGCGTTAGAACTCAGGGGGAGTTTTTCGCAATGCTGACCTTCAAAACACAGTTCCCGATCGCCTCATCCACGACAATGGCTGAGTTCATGGACTGCTGCCGCACTTGGATCATAAAGAGCCCACACACAAAGCTTGCCGCGGAAATCCCAAGCGATGTGCGTGAAGGGAAGTTTGGAGATGAACACGAATCAGCCAATTTCGGGTTCTATGAGTCAGAGACAGACTCATCCGGAGGAGTTCGTTATGAAAAAACAGACAATGACGAAGTTCGCTGGGTAACGGAGGTTATCGGCCACAAATCTAGCGGAAACTTTTTGGCAAGCATTCAACTCAGTGTTGATTCTGAGCTCCCGGTTGAACGTCTCGAGCAAGGGAAGCGCCCCTACATCGCTAAACTTCTGATGGAAAAATTCTCAGGCGGCTATGACGGGAGCCTTCCTGTCACAGATGACCCAATCTTCCTGTCAGAGACGGACACCGATCTTGCAGAGAAGATCATATGCGCTGACACCGGAAGCGTTATGCCTGTCGTTTATGCGAGCCGTAACACGACGGAAGCTCTCATCTTGGAGCCACATGTACTGTCTAAGTGGCTTTCTGGAATGGCTCACGTTGTAGTTGAGCCGAGCAGAAAATTCTCATCTCAAATCATGCGCCAAGTTTATGGTGAAAATGTATATGGTGGCGCAGTAGCTATTTACTGGCCTGATGGAGTCGGAAAATGGATCTACCTACCCAGCAAATGGAACGTACCGAGCTCGCTACAATCCGCGATTGCTAAAAAAATTAGGCTTTCGTTGCTCTATCAGCGCCTGCGACGCGAATGCACTTGGTCATACCTGCAAGAAATGACTTCTCGCCAAAAGCTTGATGCCCTTCGTGCATCTGGCTCTGGCAATATTGACGAATACATAGAGCATTTTGACAAGGAAATATCGGCCAAAGACGAAGAAATACAGCGCCTCGAAGCAGAACTCATTAGGGCCCGCTACAACAAGCGTGAATCTCGCTCCACATCCGAAGATGGCGAGACCTCCATACATCTCGAGACAAGCGAGTCCGATCTATACCAAGGCGAGCAACTTGGCCTTATTACAGACGCTCTCAAGATTGCTGCAGATTCTTCCGAGCAACACTCTCGTAGACGCCACGTTCTTGAAACTCTAATTGAAAGCAATGAGAACCCTGGTGATCGTGAAGAAATCTTGGATCGCCTTAAAGAAGCATTGCGCCAGTACACATCGCTAACCGCATCCGTCCGTGCGGAGCTCGAGGATATTGGATTCGTCATCTACGAAGACGGGAAGCATTACAAGCTTCTTTTCCAAGATGACTCGCGCTACCCGTTCATACTCCCAAAGACCGGAAGTGATTGGCGAGGCGGATTGAATGCATTTTCAGATCTCAAGAAAAGACTGTTCTAGGGCTGAGTTATAACAATTCATTCAAGCCGACGCGATAGTTCCTACGGTTTAGTGGACACCCTGACCTAACGTTTCAGGAGTGCCCCATGCCCAAGCCAGGTCCGAGGACGACCACTCGGTACAGCGCCGACTTCAAGGCCACCGCCGTACGCCTGAGCC
>NZ_JBDKSX010000063.1:0-1701 GCF_039680435.1 Mizugakiibacter sp.
CTTTGTTCGCGCAAAGGTACAGCGCCCGGGCGAGGCCAAGGCCGTGCATGTAAAGCTGGCACTGCATCCAGTGGTCCGGCTTCGCTTTCGCCAGCCCATGCTTGAGAACGGCGCGGAAATCGGCCGCCTTCATCGACTTGCATTCGACGACGTGCTCGGCCTTCGGCGCCTCGATAATGCCGGAGGCTATGCCGTCGACCTTGCCGCGTAGATGGCCATCAGCGAGATGGATGGCGATCTGGCGGCCCGTCGCCGTGTCGATCTCCTGCACCAGCGCGCCGGTGGCGCGAAGGTCGTCGAGCAGCCATCGCTCATATTGCAGGCCGGTGCGGAACCGGCGCTCTCGGGCGCCCTGCGGGGTCTCCAAAGGCGCGGCCCAGCGGAACTTGTACCAGATTTCGCGGTCGCATGCGGATGTTGCGCTGGACATCGGGACGCCGGCGCTATCGCCGCCGCGCGCCCGCGCCTCGATAGCCGCAACCATGGCGAGCGCGGTGTGCACAAGGGGTTCCGGGATTTCGGGCATGATATCCCCGTCACCGCCGAGGGGCGGTTTGCAAATTGTCCTGAGGTGAAAGGGCGGGTCGCCTACGCTGCCAGGCTCCGCGACCCGCCCGGCTCCGTCACGCCGCCGGCTTTTTCAGCCAGTCGGGCCGTCTTCCCTGCGCCGGCTGGCTCACCTCCGCCTGCCGCTGGGGCTGCGCCGGTTGCGCCGTGCGCGCGCCCGGTGCCTCGCCGCCGGCCGAGAAGTACCGCTTCACACGGTTCTGCATCTCGCCATTGTCCTTCCGCTTCTCGACGGCCACCTTAGCGCGGATCGGCTTCCACAGCAGAGCCTCGGTGCTCGGCGGGTTGCCGGTGCCGCCCATGGCATCGCGCCAGATCTCGGTCAGTTCCTCGGTCGCGATGCGCTGCGCCGTCGGGTTCGAGTGACGGATATTGAGGTTGACGAAGAGCTTCCGCTCTGCGAACTCGCCTTCCATCACCTCAAAGGTCAGCTTGATCATGGCGTCGCCGCTGTCCTTGCGAACAACGCTGCCATCGATAGCCTGGATCAGGTACTCGCCAGCCGGGATCGGCGTGAACGCGCCGCGCTGCGAGGTGTCGGTATTCTGCAGGTCGACGCCATCGAGGACGTCATCAAGAAAATCGTCGCTCATGCCGCGGCCCTTTCGCTGTGCGGGGTGTTCGGGAAGTAGGGGGCAAGGGCATCGAAGCCCTTGCCGCGCTCGTAGATCAGCTTCTCCGGCAGGTCGTACCGGTTGCCGGCGACATAGGCGGGACGGCTGTCGGTGTGCATCCACACGTTCCGCCCGCCGGCGCCGATGGCGCGGGTCTTGTTGAACCCAGCGTCCTCGGTCTTGATCGAGACGTCAGGCTTGAGCAGCAGGATAACGTCGCTGTCCCGCTTGAGCAGGTCGCGCGCCTTGTCGTGCAGATCGATGTCGTACTTTGAGTAGGACACCGTCTCGGGGTCATCGAACCGATCGACCTTGGAGTGCGCGATCATGATGATGTTCATCTTCCGCTCGATGCGGAGGAGGTTGAGGCCGTCGAGAAACTCCTGCCAGACGGCCAGGGCATAGACGTAGCCCTTGCCATAGCCGAAATCCTCGATCCGCTTCTTCTTGTTGCCCTTGTCGTCGCCGCGCTCGCCGGTTTCGGCCCAGATCAGCGGCTGAAAGGCCGTGACGCTGTCAA
>NZ_JBDKSX010000064.1:0-17835 GCF_039680435.1 Mizugakiibacter sp.
TGTGTAAACCCAACAGGTTGTTCATGCCGATGCGGGTGATCGGCGGCTGGTAACCGAGACTGGCGTGGGGACGGTGCCAGTTGTACTGGTGCAGCCATGTCGGCCAATGCGCGGCACGCTGCGCGGAGTGCTCGTAGCTGCGGGCATAGGCCCACTCGCGCAGCGAGGTCTGGATAAAGCGCTCGGCCTTGCCGTTGGTGCGTGGCGTGTAGGGCCGGGTGCGTACGTGGCGCAGGCCGAGCCGGCGCAGCAGGCGCTTGAAAGCGCGCGACTTGTAGCAGGCGCCGTTGTCGGTCATGACCCGGGCGAAGCGCACGCCCAACTGGCGGTAGTAGCGCAAGGTCTTGAGCAGGGCACGGCAGGCGGTCAGGCCGCGTTCGTCCGGCTCGATGGTGCCAAAGGCCACACGCGAGGCGTCGTCGATGGCCACGTGTACAAACTCCCACCCGGCACCGTCCGAAGCGTGCTGGCGTTCACCCGTGACGCGGTGACCGGGGCGCCAGAAGCGCCCCAGCTTCTTGATATCCAGATGCAGCAGATCGCCTGGCGTGGGGTACTCGTAGCGGTTGGTTGGGTGTGCCGGCTCGAGTTCCGCCAAGCGATGGAGCCCTGCGCGCTTGACCAGGCGGCCGACCGTGCTGGCCGCCACCGCCAGGTGCTGGGCGATCTGTCGATAGGTCCAGCGCTCACGGCGGTGCTCGATGACCTGGTGGGCGATCGCTGTCGCCGTGGCATGCGGGCAACGATGGGGGCGGGACGAACGATCGAGCAGCCCCACCGTACCCTCCTCGCGAAAACGCTGCAGCCACTTGTAGGCCGTGCGCACGCTCACCCCAGCCGCATGGGCGGCCTCCTCCACGCGCAGGCCGTGTTTGAGCACCCTCTCTACAAGCAGGGCTCGACCTCGCGGCGTAAGACGGGCATGTTTATGCAGGTTCATCCGGGGCTCCTGTGGGTGCTGAATGGGTCGCACCGCCAGAATCCCGGGTTCGCCCCGGGTGAACAACCTACTGAGAGATCACATCTAGCCCGTATCGCCGGAGAGCGCGACGCGATGTTTCTTGCACAGCCGGTAGACGGTGACCCGCGACACCTTCAGGCGCCGCGCGCATTCGCTGACGTTGAAGCGCGTCTCGCGCAGGCAGTCGACGATCATGTCGCGCTCGGCGCAATCGCGCGCGCTGTCCAGCGAGACCGCGTGCATCACGTAGGCGGGCTCGGCCAGATCGAGATGCGCGGGCGTGATCAGCGGGCCCTCGGCCATCACCACGGCGCGGCGCACGCGGTTCATCAGCTCGCGCACGTTGCCCGGCCAGGCATGCGCCGCCATCGCCTCCTTGGCCGCCTCGCTGAAGCCGCGCACGTGCGTACCGTGCTCCTGGCGGAACGTCTCGAGGAAATGACAGGCGAGCAGTTCGATGTCGCGCTCGCGCTCGCGCAGCGGCGGCATGTGCAGGCGCAGCACGTTGAGGCGGTAGTAGAGGTCCTCGCGGAAGCGCCGCTCGGCGACGGCCTGCTCGAGGTCGACGTGGGTCGCGGCGACCACGCGCGCATCCACCCGGATCGACTGGTGGCTGCCGACGCGCTCGATCGTGCCGTCCTGCAGGAAGCGCAGCAGGTTGGACTGCGCCTCCAGCGGCAGGTCGCCGATCTCGTCGAGGAACACGGTGCCGCCGTGCGCGGCCTCGATGCGCCCGATCTTGCGCGTGGCGGCGTCGGTGAACGCGCCGCGCTCGTGGCCGAACAGCTCCGACTGCACCAGCTTCTCCGGCAGCGCGCCGCAATTGATGGCCGCGAACGGCCCGGCGCTGCGCGCGGAGAAGCGGTGCAGCGTGCGCGCGGCCAGCTCCTTGCCGGTGCCGGTTTCGCCGGTGATCAGCACCGACACGTCGACCGGCACGAACTTGCGGATCCTGAGCGCGAGCGCGTGCATGACGCGGCTGGCGCCGATCACGCCGTCGAGGTCGTTGCCGCGCAGCGGGCCGGCGTCGCGGCCGAGCTGCGCCTTGCCCCAGGCGTGGCCGAGCGCCATGCACAGTTGGCCGACGTCGAGCGGCAACGTGAAGTAGTCGAAGAAGGCGTAGCGGATCAGGTCGCGCACCGCCGGCTTGGCCAGGTCGTCCGCGTGCACCAGCGCCAGCCACTGCACCTCCGGATGCTGCGCCGCCAGGCGCTCGACGTTGCGCAGCGGCGTCTCGGCGTCGAATTCGACCAGCGCGACCCAGGCGTCGGTGCCGCGGATGATGGCGGAGCCGTCGTCGCGCCGCAGGTCGATCGGCAGGACGCGCCAACCCGCTTCCGCCAGCGCGCGGTGCACCTGCGGGTCCGGGGCGCCGAACCACGCCAGGCTGCGGGTGGATGCTCCATTTCCCTGCACGCCCATGGCTTCCTCGCACGCATGGCGCCCGTTCCGCCGTCGCGACGACGGGCGAACCCGGCGCTACCCCACCAGTCACGAGCTGCTCAGGCAGAAGCCAGGGCTCCGACCGGGCTGCCGGTTTCCCGCCATACGCGGGAACGCCGTGCGCCGGGCAGACGTTCCGGCGGGAAACACGCGTTGCATTATTTGACGCCGGATCGGGGCGCCATGTTGACCGGCATCAATACCGGTCATCGTGCGGAAGAGCCGTAAAAACGGCCGTTTGCGGCCCTGCGGCACGCTGCCTCGCGTACTCCTACTCCGATCCCGGGGCGTTTACCAGTTGCCCGTATTGGGCATCGACGCCCACGGCTCGCGCGGCGGCAGCGCGTCGCCCTTCTGCAGCAGCTCGATCGAGATCAGGTCGGGCGAGCGCACGAACGCCATGTGGCCGTCGCGCGGCGGGCGGTTGATGGCGACGCCCATCGCCTGCAGGCGTGCGCAGAGGGCGTAGATGTCGTCGACGCGAAAGGCGAGGTGGCCGAAGTTGCGCGCCGAGCCGTAGTCCTCCGCCGAGTCCCAGTTGTGGGTCAGCTCCAGCTCCGCCTCGGGACTGTCCGGCGCGGCCAGGAACACCAGGGTGAACCTGCCCTGCGGATAGTCGCGCCGGCGCACCTCGCGCAGGCCGAGGCCGTCGCAATAGAAACGCAGCGCGGCGTCGAGATCGCGCACGCGCACCATGCTGTGCAGGTATTTCATCGGCTTCGCTCCGGCAGCGGCAACGCCGGGAAGTTCGGGGCGCGCCCGGACGCGTTCAAGTCCGGCCGCGGCGCCGGCTCAGTCGAGGAAGAAGTCGGGCAGCAATTGCGCGCCCGGCTGCACCGCGTAGCGCGCGAAGTCCGCGGTGCCGGCCTCGCGCAGCACCTCCTCGTCGATGCAGAAGTGCCCGCTGAACGCGCGCGCCGGTCGGGTCAGGACGCGGTGCGCGGCGTCGGCGACGATCTCCGGCATGCGGCAGTTCTCCGGCCGCACCATGCCGCCGAGCATGGCGATCGCGGCGGTGGCGATCACCGTCCTCGGCCACAGCGCGTTGACCGCGACGCCGTCGCGGGCGAATTCCGCGCTCATGCCCAGCACGCACATGCTCATGCCGTACTTGGCGATGGTGTAGGCGGTATGCGCCTGGAACCAGCGCGGCTTCAGGTTCAGCGGCGGCGACAGCATCAGCACGTGCGGATTGGCCGCCTTCTTCAGGTGCGGCAGGCAGGCCTGGGTGACCATGAAGGTGCCGCGCGTGTTGACCTGGTGCATCAGGTCGAAGCGCTTCATCGGCGTGCCGGCGGTGCCGGCCAGCCAGATCGCGCTGGCGTTGTTGACCAGGATGTCGATGCCGCCGAAGCGCTCGACCGTGGCCGCCACCGCGGCCTGCACCTCGGCCTCCTCGCGGATGTCCATCTTCAGCGCCAGCGCCTGCCCGCCGGCCGCCTCGATCTCGGCGGCGGCGCTGTGGATGGTGCCGGGCAGCTTCGGATTCGGCACCGCGCTCTTGGCCGCGACCGCGACGTTGGCGCCGTCGCGCGCGGCGCGCAGCGCGATCGCCAAGCCGATGCCGCGCGAGGCGCCGGTGATGAACAGGGTCTTGCCTTGCAGGGTGTCGGTCATGCGCGCTGGAACCTCGGCAGGCTGTCGCGCAGGGCGCGCAGGCGTTCGAGTGGATCGGTCACTTCGAGCATCTGCTGGCGCTCGCCGTGGGTCAGCGGCAGCAGCTCGGCGAGGCGGAAGCCGACCCAACTGGCGTCGTCGTAGCAGGCGCGCGGCGCGTCCTCGTAGTGCGGGCCGAGCTGCTCGACCAGGCGCTCGAGGATGGTCGGCAGCAGGCCGTGCTCGGGCGGCACCGGCAACTGCGGCTCGTCCGGCCAGAAGCGCACCTCGCCGTGCACCAGCCCGTTGTCGCGCACGCGCGTGCTCAGCACGCGGAAACGCGCGCCGCCCTCGGCGGTTATGCCGAGCAGGCCGTCGGGCAAGGTGTAGAAATCGGTGATGCGCGCCAGCGTGCCGACCGCCGCCGGCAGCGCCGGCTCGCCGACCTCGCCGCCCTGCAGGATCAGGCACACGCCGAAGCCCTGGCCCGCGCGCGCGCATTCGCGCACCATGTCGAGATAGCGCGGCTCGAAGATGCGCAACTGCAGCGGCCCGCCGGGAAACAGCACGGCAGACATCGGGAACAGCGGGATGTCGGGGAGCGCCACGCGGCGAGTCTAGCACCCGCGCCGCGGCGGGTTCGGCCGCTCAGCGCGCCGCCCGCAGCGCCTCGGCGAAGCGGCGCGGGGCGGCCTCGAAGCCGCCGTTGGACATGAACACGACGTGGTCGCCGGGGCGCGCCTGTTCCAGCAGCGCGGCGATCAGCGCGTCCACCGTCGGCGCGCTGCGGCCGCGGCCGTCCAGCGCGGCGGTGACGCACTCGGCGTCCCACGGCAGCTCGGGGCGGTGCAGGAACACCACCGCGTCGGCGTCGCGCAGGCTGGGCGCCAGCCCGGCGGCGTGCGCGCCGAGCCGCATCGAGTTCGAGCGCGGCTCCAGCGCGACCACGATGCGCGCCGCGCCGACGCGCGCGCGCCGGCCGGCCAGCGTGGTGGCGATCGCGTTCGGGTGGTGCGCGAAGTCGTCGTAGACGCGCACGCCGGCGTGCTCGCCGACCAGCTCCATGCGCCGTTTGACGCTGGCGAAGCCGGCGAACGCCGGCAGCAGCGCGGCCGGATCGGCGCCCGCCGCGGCCGCGGCGGCCAGCGCGGCCAGCGCGTTCATCACGTTGTGGCGGCCGAGCAGCGGCCAGCGCACCTCGCCGACCGCGACGCCGCCGCGCGTCACCGCGAACGCCGAGCCGTCGGCTTCGATCAACCGCGCGCGCCAGTCGCCGCGCGCGATGCCGAAGGTCTCGACCGGCGTCCAGCAACCCATCGCCAGCACCTCGGCGAGACGCTCGTCCTCGGCGTTGACGATCAGCCGGCCGTTGCCGGGCACGGTGCGCACCAGGTGGTGGAACTGGCGCTGGATCGCGGCGACGTCGGGGAAGATGTCGGCGTGGTCGTACTCGAGGTTGTTGAGGATGGCGACGCGCGGGCGGTAGTGCACGAACTTCGAGCGCTTGTCGAAGAACGCGGTGTCGTACTCGTCCGCCTCGATGACAAATGGCGCAGCGCCGGATGAGGGTGCGGGTTCCGCGCGCGGCGCCGAATCCCCACCCCGCCCCCTCTCCCGAGGGGAGGGGGGCTTTCCACCCAGCCGCGCCGACACGCCGAAATTGCCCGGCACGCCGCCGACCAGGAAGCCCGGCGCCAGCCCGGCGCTTTCCAGCAGGTGCGCCAGCAGGCTGGTGGTGGTGGTCTTGCCGTGCGTGCCGGCCACCGCCAGCACCTCGCGCTCGCGCAGCAGCGTCTCGCCCAGCCACTGCGGCCCGGAGACGTAGGGCAGGCGCGCGTCCAGCACGTGCTCGATCGCCGGATTGCCGCGCGACAGCGCGTTGCCGACGATCACCAGGTCCGGCGCCGGCTGCAGGTGCGCGGCGGCATAGCCGGACTTCAGCGCGATGCCGAGCGCCTCGAGCTGGGTGCTCATCGGCGGATACACGTTGGCGTCGGAACCTTCCACCGTGTGGCCGAGTTCGCGCGCCAGCGCGGCGACGCCGCCCATGAAGGTGCCGCAGATGCCGAGGATGTGGATGCGCATGTCGGGCGGTGCTCGCAGCGTGGCGCGGATCAGGCCGGGAACGTGGCCTGCACCAGCACATAGTTGCCGAGGCCGAGCAGCAGCGCCAGCAGCACGCCGCCGGCGAACGGCACGTCGAGCGCGTGGCGCAGCACGTGCGCGATCGCGCACAGTTGCCAGATCGCCAGGCCGAGCAGCGGCCAGATCAGCAGCATCTGCAGCGCGGTCGGATGCATCACGTCGACGTTCGGCCCCATCAGCAGCGCCAGCGGCAGCGCCAGCAGCGAGAACGCCAGCAGCACGCCGAGCAGCGCGCCCGCCGCCTGCACGTAGCGCGCGCGCTGGCCGCGCAGGGCGAGCAGCGCGTACAGCGCGCCGAGCATGAACAGCACCGACAGCACGCCGCCCGCCAGGCCCTCGCCGACGCCCTTGCGCAGGCCGCCGGCCAGCACCTGCAGCACGATCAGCGCCAGCCCCAGCAGGGCCGGCAGGTGCGGCGCATAGGGCAGGTCCTGCGGGCCGCGCCGCAGCAGGCAGAGATCGCGTATGACGGGAAACAGTTCGCGCATCGGTTCGCTTCCGCGGCGGCCCGCCGCTGGTGTCAGGCGCCCAAGACTACGACATCGGGCCGCCGGCCGCGGCGCGGCCGGCACGCGCGCGACGCGCGCGGCGACCGCGTGCGGAAGACGCCGGGGAAAGCCTCGGGCCGCGCGTGCGGGCCTCAGGCGTTGGCCGCGCTGCGCCGCGAGAGCGCGGCGAGGATGCGCGCGTAGACCTCGTCCATGGCGCCGACGCCGTCGACCACCTGCAGCTTGCCGCGCCTGGCGTAGTAGTCGGCCACCGGCGCGGTCTGCTCGGCGTACACGGCGAGGCGCTTGCGCACCGTCTCCGGGTTGTCGTCGGCGCGACCTTCGGCCTTGAAGCGGATCTCGGTGCGGCCGACGATCACCTCGCTCGGCACTTTCAGCTTGACCACCGCGTCCAGCGGCTGGCCCAGCCGCGCCAGCAGGCCGTCCAGCGCATCGGCCTGGGCCAGGTTGCGCGGGTAGCCGTCGAGGATGAAGCCGGCCTGCGCGTCGGGCCGCGAGACGCGCTCCTCCAGCATGCCCAGCACGATGTCGTCGGACACCAGTTGGCCCGCCTCCATCACCGCCTTGGCCTTCAGCCCCAGCGGCGTGCCGGCGGCGACCGCGGCGCGCAGCAGATCGCCGGTGGAGATGTGCGGCACCTTCAGTTCCGTCTTGAGGCGGGCGGCCTGGGTGCCCTTGCCCGAGCCGGGCGCGCCGAGTAACACGAGTCGCATGGGAGTCCGGAATCCTTCCGCAATGCCGCGGCAGGCCGCGCGCATCCGGTAGACTTGAGAGGGAAAAATCGCGGCTAACGCTAACGGCTCGACGGGGCCCGCGTCAAACCGACGAAAGTCGCCGCCGCGCCGCAGACTGCGGAATTGCAAGGGAAACGCCGGGCCGCGCCGGTGCCGGCGGCCACCACGACGGGAGACGGACCATGCCCCAGGGCAAGCTGCTGTACGCGCAGTCGGGCGGCGTCACCGCCGTGATCAACACCACCGCGGCGGCGGTGATCGACGCGGCGCGCAAGCGCGGCGTGAAGGTGTACGCCGCGCGCAACGGCATCCTCGGCGCGCTGCGCGAGGAGCTGATCGATACCTCGAAGGAATCCGCCGCGGCGATCCGCGCGCTGGCGTGGACGCCGGGCGGCGCGTTCGGCTCGTGCCGCTACAAGCTGAAGTCGATCGAGGAAAACCGCGCGCAGTACGCGCGCCTGATCGACGTGCTGCGCGCGCACGACGTGCGCTGGTTCCTCTACAACGGCGGCAACGACTCCGCCGACACCGCGCACAAGCTCTCGCAGGTCGGCAAGGCGCTCGGCTACGAGGTCGCCTGCATCGGCGTGCCGAAGACCGTCGACAACGACCTCGCCGTCACCGACTGCTGCCCCGGCTTCGGCTCGGTGGCGAAGTACACCGCGCTGTCGGTGCTGGAGGCGGGCCTCGACGTCGCCTCGATGTACGAATCCTCGACCAAGGTGTTCATCCTCGAGGTGATGGGCCGCCACGCCGGCTGGATCGCCGCGGCCGCCGGCCTCGCCGGCAGCGGACCCGACGACGCGCCGCACCTGATCCTGTTCCCGGAGATCGCCTTCGACGAGGACGCGTTCCTGGCGCGCGTGAAGGCCACCGTCGAGCGCGTCGGCTACTGCGTGGTGGTGGCCTCCGAGGGTCTGAAGAACGCCGAGGGCCAGTTCCTCGCCGAGGCCGGCACGCGCGACGCATTCGGCCACAGCCAGCTCGGCGGCGTGGCGCCGGCACTGGCGGCGCTGGTCAAGGCCAAGCTCGGCTACAAGTACCACTGGGCGCTGCCCGACTACCTGCAGCGCTCGGCGCGGCACGCCGCGTCGCAGACCGACCACGACCAGGCCTGGGCGGTCGGCAAGGCCGCGGTCGAGTACGCGCTGGCCGGCGCGAACGCGGTGATGCCGGTAATCGTGCGCACGTCCGATGCGCCCTACCGCTGGAAGATCGCGCCGGCGCCGCTGGCGAAGATCGCCAACCGCGAGAAGAAGCTGCCGGCCGGCTACATCCGCCGCGACGGCTACGGCATCACCGCCGCCGCGCGCCGCTACCTCGCGCCGCTGATCCGCGGCGAGGCCGCGCCGCCCTACGGCGCCGACGGCCTGCCCAGGTACGTGCGCCTGCGGAACGCCGCGGTGGCGAAGAAGCTGCCCGCCTACGCGATCGGCGCATGAGCCGCGCGGCTGCGCCGCGCACCATCGCTCAGCCGCGCGGTGCCGCGCGGAACAGCGCGTCCAGCTCGCCGTGCGGGGTCGCGCCGGCGAGGCCGTCGAAGCGGCCCTCGGCCAGCCCGCGCGCGGCGTGCATGAAGCCGGCCCAGGCGGCGCGGTAGAGCCCGCCGCCGACGCTGACGCGGCGCACGCCCAGCTCGGCCAGCCGCGCCAGGTCGAACGGCGCCGGCCCGCCGACCAGCACGTTGACCGGCTTCGGCGCCACCGCCGCGACCACCGCGGCGATCTGTTCCTCCGTGCGCAGGCCCGGCGCGAACAGGCAGTCGGCGCCGGCTTCCGCGTAGGCGCGCAGGCGGCGCAGCGATTCGTTCAGCGGATCCGGATGGCCGACCAGGAAGCATTCGGCGCGGCCGACCAGCAGCACGTCGCCGCCCGCGGCGTCGATCGCCGCGCGCGCCGCACGCATGCGCGCGACCGCTTCCTCCAGCGGGTACAGCGGCTGCGCGGCGTCGCCGGTGGAGTCCTCGATGGACAGACCGGCGACGCCGGTGTCGACGCAGCGGCGCACGTTGGCGGCGAGCGTACCGGGATCGCGCGCGTGGCCGTCCTCGAAATCGGCGTTGACCGGCAGCGGCGTCGCCGCGACCAGGTCGCGCAGGTGCGCCAGCACTTCCTCGACGCCCGGCACGCCGTCGGCGCGCGCGCGCGAGAAGGCGTAGCCGGCGCTGGTGCTGGCCAGCGCCGCGAAGCCGAGCTGCTGCAGCCCGCGCGCGGAACCGGGGTCCCACGCGTTCGGGATCACGAAGCAGCCGCGCTCGTGCAGGCGGCGGAAGGCGGCGCGGCGTTCGGCGATGCTCGATGCGGACATGGCGACCCCGGCGGATGCAGTGGAGAAAGGCAAGCGCCCAGTGTACCGCCTCGGCTATGCTGCGCTGCGGCGCACAAAGCCCGCGCGCGTGCGCTGGCTATACTTTGCGCAGCCGCCCGCCCGGGGCGGCCCTTTTTTGTCCACGTTCATGGGGAGAGGTTCGATGCTGCAGCAGTACGGCTTGTGGATCGCGCTCGCGTGCGCGGTCGTCGCGATCCTGTATGGCGCGTTCTCGGTCCGCTGGGTGCTGGCGCAGGGCGCCGGCAATGCGCGCATGCAGGAAATCGCGGCGGCGATCCAGGAAGGCGCGCGCGCCTATCTCAACCGCCAGTACACCACCATCGGCCTGGTCGGCGTGGTGCTGTTCGTGGTGATCGGCTTCTTCCTCAACTGGCCGACCGCGATCGGCTTCGTGATCGGCGCGCTGCTCTCGGGCGCGGCCGGCTACATCGGCATGAACGTCTCGGTGCGCGCCAACGTGCGCACCGCCGAAGCCGCGCGCGCCGGGCTGAGCCGGGCGATGGACGTCGCCTTCCGCGGCGGCGCGATCACCGGCATGCTGGTGGTCGGCCTCGGCCTGGTCGGCGTCGCCGGCTACTGGCTGGCGCTGCAGAAGTCCGGCATCGAGGGCGAGGCCGCGCTGCACGCGCTGGTCGGCCTGGCGTTCGGCTCTTCGCTGATCTCGATCTTCGCGCGCCTCGGCGGCGGCATCTTCACCAAGGGCGCCGACGTCGGCGCCGACCTGGTCGGCAAGGTCGAGGCCGGCATCCCCGAGGACGATCCGCGCAACCCGGCGGTGATCGCCGACAACGTCGGCGACAACGTCGGCGACTGCGCCGGCATGGCCGCCGACCTTTTCGAGACCTACGCGGTCACGGTGATCGCGACCATGCTGCTGGCCGGCCTGACCTTCGCCAACAACGCCAACGCCGTGCTGTACCCGCTGGTGCTGGGCGGCGTGTCGATCATCGCCTCGATCATCGCCACCTTCTTCGTCAAGGTGAAGGCCGGCGGCTCGATCATGGGCGCGCTGTACAAGGGCGTGATCGTCTCGGCGCTGCTCTCGGCGGTCGCGTTCTGGTTCGTCACCGGCAACCTGCTGCCCGAGGGGCTGGCCACCGCGGACGGCCTGGCGATTTCCAGCCACGCGCTGTTCTGCTGCTCGCTGATCGGCCTGGCTCTGACCGGCGCGATCGTGTGGATCACCGAGTACTACACCGGCACGCAGTTCAAGCCGGTGCGGCACATCGCGCAGGCCTCGACCACCGGCCACGGCACCAACATCATCGCCGGCCTCGGCGTGTCGATGAAGTCGACCGCGCTGCCGGTGATCGCCGTGTGCGTGGCGATCTGGGGCGCCTACGCGCTGGGCGGCCTGTACGGCATCGCCATCGCCGCCACGGCGATGCTGTCGATGGCCGGCATGATCGTCGCGCTGGACGCCTACGGCCCGATCACCGACAACGCCGGCGGCATCGCCGAGATGAGCGAACTGCCGCCGGAAGTGCGCGCCGTCACCGATCCGCTGGACGCGGTCGGCAACACCACCAAGGCGGTGACCAAGGGTTATGCGATCGGTTCCGCCGCGCTGGCCGCGCTGGTGCTGTTCGCCGACTACACGCACAACCTCAACGCCGTGGGTGAAGCCAAGGCCGCGCTGGGCGGCGTCGCCTACGAGGCGATGCGCTTCGACCTGTCCGACCACATGGTGATCATCGGCCTGCTGATCGGCGGCCTGATCCCCTACCTGTTCGGCGCGATGGCGATGGAAGCGGTCGGCCGCGCCGCCGGCGCGGTGGTCGAGGAAGTGCGCCGCCAGTTCCGCGAGATCGCCGGCATCATGCAGGGCACCGGCAAGCCGCAGTACGACAAGGCGGTGGACATGCTGACCAAGTCGGCGATCAAGGAAATGATCGTGCCCTCGCTGCTGCCGGTCGTGGTGCCGGTGGTGGTCGGCCTGCTGCTCGGGCCGAAGGCGCTCGGCGGCCTGCTGATCGGCACCATCGTCACCGGCCTGTTCGTCGCCATCTCGATGACCACCGGCGGCGGCGCCTGGGACAACGCCAAGAAGTACATCGAGGACGGCCACCACGGCGGCAAGGGTTCCGACGCGCACAAGGCCGCCGTCACCGGCGACACCGTGGGCGACCCGTACAAGGACACCGCCGGCCCGGCGGTGAACCCGCTGATCAAGATCATCAACATCGTCGCGCTGCTGCTGATCCCGCTGCTCTGAGCCGCGGCCCGACGCGTCACCGAGACGCCCCGCCCTGCGCGGGGCGTCTTTTTTTGCGGTAACCGTCCGTAGGGCGGAAGCCGCGCAGCGGCTTCCGCCGCATGCCCCACGCACGCCGCACGCATGCCGCACGGCGGAAGCGCCGCGGCGCGGCGATTCCGCCCTACGCGTCGGCGGCGGCGCGGCGGCGGCGGGTGCGTGCAGGCTTCGCGGCGGGCAGCAGCGAGGTGAGGGCCTGGTAGCGCTCGAACAGGAAGGCGACGCGCTCGGCGTCGCTGCCGAGCCTGGGCGCCTTGCGTCCGGCCGCCTTCTCGGCGGCGACGTAGGCCGCGTCCACCGCGCGGTCCAGTGCCTGGTGCGCCTTCACCAGCGCGGGCGGCATGGTCAGCGGGTCGTAGAGGTCGGCCAGCGTCGAGTCCGGGAACTGCGCACGCGTGTCCAGCACGCCCTGCGCGGCGGCCTCGATGGCGGCGCGGCGCCGGTCGTCCACCGGTTCGGGCCAGGGGAAGTTGTTGTAGACGATGCCGGCGGAGTAGCGGTAACGACTTTCGAGTCGGCCGCAGACCGCGCGCACCCATGCCATGTGCATCGTCGAGGTCAGCACACCAAAGTCGAACAGGGACCCTCCTGCGATAGTGAACAGTTCGGTACTCGCGACTACATCTTGGTCGAGGAATCCCATCGGGATGAATGCGCGGTTCTCCGAGGATGTCTTGGGCACGGCGATATAGCGAGCTGCCGGTTGACGAATTTCGCCAAACAGTGCGGGCGTTGCTGCCAGTGCATTTGTCGTTGCACGCGTACTCTCGACGCGAATCTGCCTCACCGCCGCAACCCTGGCGGCAACGTTGGGCAAGTTGCGCAACTCGTTAGGCGCAATGTCGACTAGCCACAAACACCAACGTCCGATGCCGTTGATGAACTCCTCCGAGCCCAGGAACGGCTTGACCCATCTTTCCGCTCCTGGCTCTTGCGCGATGAGCGCGGCCTTTTCATCGTCGCTGAGGAGGAGGTTCCCGCCATCGTTTGGCATGCTTCCAAAAGCGATCTCTGGAGCTGCGGACACGGGAGTAGATCGTTTCGATAGGAATACTTCCGGCGCATCCACCAGATAAGGGTTGATTCGCGTGGCGCTGACAAGGTGTGGTTCGCCGTCTACACGCTCGTAGTCGAACAATTGCCTCGCGGCGCTTGTGAGAGACGCAAATCCGATGATCACGCAGTGCACCGCCGCCCTGCCGCGTGCTTCGTTGCTCCATTTGAACGTGCGGTGCGCAAACCGAATGTGGATTCCGCGCTTGTATAGTTCCGACCAGAGAACTCCGACCTGCTCGCCCTGCGTGATCGAGTTGGTCGAGACGAAAGCGCAGCGGATCGCGGTGTCCTGGACGTACTTCGCAGCCAGCAGGTACCACGCCGCCACGAAATCCAGCACGCCGGCACCCTTCACACCTTGGAAAACCTGCGCCATGTCGGTCTTCTGTGCCGCGCTCTGTTCTTTCTTCCCCACGAACGGCGGATTGCCGAGGATGTAGCTCAACTGCTCCTTCGGCACCACGCTGTTCCAGTCGATGCGCAGCGCGTTGCCGTGGACGATGGTCGGCGACTTGGTGAGCGGCAGGCGCGCGAAGTATTCGCCGAACTGCTCGGCGACGCGCAGGTTCATCTGGTGGTCCATCAGCCACAGCGCGACCTGGGCGATCTGCGCGGGGAATTCCTCGATCTCGATGCCGTAGAACTGGTCCACGTCCACGGCGACGTGCTCGCTGACGCCCTTGAACACCGAACCCTGGCGCGCGTACAGGCGTTCCAGCACTTCCAGTTCCAGCAGGCGGATCTCGCGGTAAGCGATGACGAGGAAGTTGCCGCAGCCGCAGGCCGGATCGAGGAAGCGCAGGTGCGCCAGCCGGACGTGGAAGCCCTTCAGCTTGTTGGCGTCGTGGCCGATGCGCGCCAGCTCGGCCTTCAGTTCGTCGAGGAACAGCGGGCCGATCAGCTTGAGGATGTTCTTCTCGCTGGTGTAGTGCGCGCCGAGGTTGCGCCGCGCCTTGGCGTCCATCACCGACTGGAACATCGAGCCGAAGATCGCCGGGCTGATGCGGCTCCAGTCCAGCGCGGCGGCGTCGAGCAGCAGCGTGCGCGTGGCGGCGTCGAACGCGGCCAGCGGCAGCGGCTCGGCGAACAGGCGGCCGTTGACGTAGGGGAATTCGGCGAGCTGCGGCTCCAGCGTGGCCTGGCGGCGGTCGGGCGCGCGGTCGAGCACCTGGAACAACTGCGCCAGCGCGGGGCCGAGGTCGCCGCCGTCCGCGCGCGTGCGCGCGATCAGCTCCTGGAACGATGCGCGCGGGAAGATGCCGGTGTCGTCGGCGAACAGGCAGAACAGCAGGCGCACCAGCAGCACTTCCAGCGCATGGCCGTCGTAGCCGGAGGCCTTCAGCGCGTCGTGCAGCCGGCCCATGCGCTCGGCCGCCTTGACGTTGACCGGGTCTTCTTCCTTGAAGCTGCGCGCCTGGTAGCCGGCGATGAAGCCGAAGCGGCGCACGTGTTTGTGCAGGTCCTTCAGCGCGAACTCGGCCGGCGACTCGCCGCCTTCGAGGTCGTACAGGCGGAAGCGCGCGAAGTCGGACACCAGCAGGTACTTCGGCAGCTCGGCGTCGCTGAGGCCGTGGAAGTAGTCGCGCGCCTGCGCGTGGGCGCGGTCGAGGTCCTTGCCGCGCGACTTGTGCTCGACCAGCAGCACGCCCTTCCACAGCAGGTCGATGTAGCCGTCGTTGCCGTCGAGCTTCTTCACCTTGCGCTCGAAGGCGGCGACGCGGCGGCGCGGCACGCCGAACACGTCGAAGAAGCCGTCCCAGAAGCTCTTGGCCTCGGCGTCCTCGGAGGCCTCGTCCGCCCATTCGCGCGAGAAGCGCAGCGCGCGGTCCTTGATCTCGTTCCAACTGAGCGGCATGACGTCCCCTGCCCTGCGTATCCGACAAGGGTAAGCCACGCGGCGCGGCCCGCCCAGCCGCGCGATTGGTGCGGCGCAACACGGATTGCCGTATGCTTTCCGGTCTTTTCCCCCGGATTGCGCAGGAGCAACACCCATGGGCCTCGACCTGGTTCCCGCCGGCCGCGACGTGCCGAACGAGATCAACGTCGTCATCGAGATCCCGAAGGACGCCGAGCCGGTCAAGTACGAGGTGGACAAGGCTTCGGGCGCGATCTTCGTCGACCGCATCCTGTCCACGCCGATGCGTTATCCCTGCAACTACGGCTACGTGCCGCACACGCTGGGCGGCGACGGCGATCCGCTGGACGCGCTGGTGATCCTGCCGCTGCCGCTGGTGCCGGGCGCGGTGATCCGCTGCCGTCCGGTCGGCATCCTGCGCATGAGCGACGAGGCCGGCAGCGACGAGAAGCTGGTGGTGGTGCCCGTCGCCAAGGTGTTCGCCGGCTACGCGCACATCGCCGACATCGGCCAGGTGTCGGGGCACTGGCTGCAGCGCATCGGCCACTTCTTCGAGCACTACAAGGATCTCGAGAAGGGCAAGTGGGTGAAGCTCGACGGCTGGGGCGGCGCGGACGACGCGCGCGCCGAGATCGATGCCTGCGTGGCCCGCTACGACGCCGCGCCGCTGAAGCCGAATTTCTGAGCGGGCGCGGCGGACGGGCCTGGACGAACACGCGGTTGCCTGTCTCCCTCGCTCCGGCGGGAAGCGGGGAAGCACGAAGACGCGGCGCGGAGTCCAGGCACGGCTTCTTGTCTCCCTCTCCCCGGCGGGGAGAGGGTCGGTGTGAGGGGGGTGCCGTCCGCAGGACGGCCGCTGTTCGTTTCAACAAAGACGAAAGCGCGCGCTGCGCGCGTCCCCTTCACCCTGCTCTCTCCCCGTTGGGGAGAGGGGAAGAGAACGGGGTCGGCGACGCTTGTCCTGCTTGTCCTGCTTGTCCTGCTTGTCCCGCCTGCCTCGCGTGCCTCGCGTGCCTCGCTTGTCCCGCTTGTCGCGAACTCTCGGCGCCGGGACGGAAAAGCGCAGCGTGCCCGGCGCGCTTCGTCATGGCGCCGCCTGCGCCGCGACCAGATCCGCCGCGCGCCAGACGCCGATGCGGCGGTGGCCGCTGTTGAAGTAGGGCCAGGTGCGCCAAGGGGCGACGCCCCTGGGTTCGTCGCTGCCGTCGCTGGCGATCACGTAGCCGTCGGGATGCGCGAAGCACCATGCGCGCACTTCCTCGCGCGCGATCACCGGCAGCGGCTGGCGCAGGCGGCCCACGTAGCCGAACAGGCCGTTGTGCCATTCGATGTGCGCGATCGGGCGCCCCTCGGCCTGCGCCGCGGCGATGAAGCGCGCGGTCGGGCCGACGTCGAGCGCGGGCGCGAGCGCCAGCGTGCCGCCCAGCAGCACGGCCGCGCCCAGTGCGGTCGACGCCAGCGCGATGCCGCGCGGCGTCGCGGCGCGCGCGCCGCGCCACAGCCCGACCGCGACCACCAGCGGCACCAGCGCGAGCAGCGCCAGCGCGGGCTGCGCGTCGAAGCCGTATTTGCGCGCCGCCCACCACGGCAGCACGGCGACGCCGGCCGCGGCCGCGAGCGCGAGCAGCGCGTACAGGCGCGCGGCGACGCGCGCGCCGGCCTGCCCCAGCACCACCGCGCCGCCCAGCGCCAGCGCCGGCAGCAGAGGCACCAGGTAGTGCACCTGCTTGCCGCTGATCAGGCAGAAAGCGAGGAACGGCGGCACGAACCACGCCAGCGCGAAGCGTCCCGCGCGCTCGCGCGGCAGCGCCGCCCACGCCGCGCGCGGCGCGCGCAGGGCCAGCGTCCACGGCAGCAGCAGCACCGGCAGCAACGGCAGGTACCACCACAGCGGGCGCGCGTGCGCGAAGCTCGCGTGCAGGCGGCCGCTCACCTTCGCCAGCAGCGGCTGCCAGTACGCCTCGCCGCCGATCAGCGCCGCCGGCAGCAGCCAGGCCAGCGCGATCGCGGCACCGATGCCGATGCCCGCGGCCAGCGCGGCATACCAGCGCGCCTTCGACGCGCGCGCGGTGGCGCTCCACCACGGCGCCAGCAGCGCCGCGCCGGCCACGTGCAGCAGCACCACCGGGCCCTTGGCCAGCACGCCCAGGCCGACGGCGAGGCCGAGCACGCCGATGCCGCGCCGCCAGCGCGCGGCATCGAGGTCGAGCAGCGCGTGCATCGCCAGCAGCACGCACGCCGCCAGCAGCAGGTCGAACATGATCGCGCCGGCGAAGATGGCGATGCCGAAGCAGCCGGCCAGCAGCCACATCGCCGCGTCGTCCAGGGCGAGGCGGCGCGCGAGGCGGCGCAGCAGTTCGAGCATCGCCCAGGTAACGCCGAGCGCCAGCGCGCGCGCCACCCAGGTGTGCACGCCGAACGCCTTCCAGCCAAGCGCGATCAGCCAGAACAGGAACGGCGACTTGTCGGTGTAGACCACGCCGTTGACGGTCGGCACCAGCCAGTGGCCGGACAGCGTCATCTCCCAGGTCGCGGTGAGGTAGCGCGTCTCGTCGATCGGGATCGGCGGCAGCAGCAGCACCAGCGGCAGCAGGCACAGCGCCCACGGCCAGCGGGAGGACAGGAATCGGCGCAGGGCGTCGGTCATCGGCGAAGTCGGGATGCGCCCGCATGACGCGGGCGCGCGCATGCTAGCGCGGGTGGCTTTGATTTGCTTTCGGGCTGCGGCGCCGACGGTGACCACGGTGGGCACCCAGCGACGTGGTCAGCCGCGCTCCCGGACAGCGCATGATCTCCCGCGGCAGGGCAGCCTGCGCCACCCGTATGCACCGGACGCCCGGCGCGCGCGGAATGCGTCTGCCGGCCACGTCGCGGGCTGCCGGCACCCTGCGACAGGGCCGCTCCCGGCGATCGCCGCCACACGGGCGACCGCCGATCGGAGGGCAGCGCTGCGC
>NZ_JBDKSX010000065.1:0-2575 GCF_039680435.1 Mizugakiibacter sp.
GCTGCGGCGGCGCGTGGCGCGCCAGCGTCGCCGCCAGCCGCTCCAGCGCGGCTTTCCAGTCGCCCAGCAGCGGCGGCGCCGGCGTGCCGGCGCGCGCCTGCTGCAGCAGGCGGCCCTCCAGGAACAGGCCCGAGTGGTGCACCACCTGGCGCAGGCCGGGGCCGCTGCCGATCTCGTCCGGCGTCGGGATCGCCGCTTCCAGCGCGGCCAGCGCGCTGCGCAGGTCGGGCGGCAGGTCGCGCGCCTGCGGATGGCGTCCCAGCGCGGCCAGGTCGCCCAGCACCGCGGGCAGGCCGAGCTGGCGCGGCAGCAGCCCGCGCAGCGACGCCGTCAGCGCCGGCTCCGCGGTTTCTTCCAGCACGTCCAGCACGACCGTCGGCTGCGTCGCGGCGACGCGCACGCGGAACGCGGCCGGCAGGCGCGGATCGGGCGGCGCGTCGGTCTCGACCTCGCGCCCGTCCACGTGCAGCAGCATGCGTCCGTCCGATCCCTGGCCGACCACGCGCGCGGCCAGGATCGCGCCGACCCGCCAGGCCTCGGCGAGGCGGCGCACGTCGGCAGGCGAGAGGGTGGCGAAACGGCTGATCGGCTCGATGTTCACCCGGGCTCCCTGGGCGGCGTCGCGCCCGGCGCGGGGGCGCCAATGCGCCGCGACGCTGCGGCTCGTCACTACATCGGCCGAGGGGTGGGGGACTTGAGGGGGAAGCCGGGAGACGGGGGCGCTGCGCCGGGATGATGTCGGGTGTGCGGATCAGGTTTTGTCCCCGCCTGCTCGCTGCGTTCGGCCGCCCGCCTCCCCCGCTTTCCATCTCCCGTCTCCCGGCTTCCCCCTAAAGTCCCCGCCCGTCCTGCCGCTAAGGGCCTCGAGGCGGACGAGCCCGGCGCGTGCCGGGCCACGAGGTCGATCCGATGGCACGAGCACGACAACGGCGCGCGCGCGGCGAACGCGCCGGCCCCACCCGGCTGACGCTGGCGCCCAGCCTGCGCATCGCCGCGGCGCAGGCGCTGCGCGACCAGCTTGGCGAGGCGCTGGCGGCCGGCCGGCCGGTGGTGCTGGAGGCCGCGGCGGTCGAGGCGACCGACACCGCCGCGCTGCAGTTGCTGTGCGCGTTCGTGCGCGAAGGCCGCGAGCGCGGCATCGCGGTCGAGTGGCAGGCGCCGGCACCGGCGCTGACCCGCGACGCCGGCCTGCTCGGCGTCGCCGCGCTGCTCGGCCTGCCCGAACCCACCGCCGTCGCGGCGGAAGCCCTTGCGGAGTAAGCAACGATGAGCAGCATTCTCGCGGTAGACGATTCCGCCTCCATGCGCAGCATGGTGGCCTACACCCTGCGCGGCGCGGGTTTCGACGTGCTCGAGGCCGAGGACGGCCAGGCCGCGCTCGACACCGCGCGCGGGCGCCGCTTCGATCTGGTGCTGGCCGACGTCAACATGCCGCGCATGGACGGCATCAGCCTGGTGCGCGAGCTGCGCGGCCTGCCCGACTACAAGGGCACGCCGATCCTGATCCTGACCACCGAGTCGAACCCGGAGAAGAAGCAGGAGGGCAAGGCCGCCGGCGCCACCGGCTGGCTGGTCAAGCCGTTCGATCCGGAGCAGTTGCTGGCCACCGTGCGGCGCGTGCTCGGATAGACATCATGGCGAAGGTCGATCTCAGCCAGTTCCACCAGACCTTCTTCGAGGAAAGCCTCGAAGGGCTGGACGCCATGGAGGCGGCGCTGCTGAAGCTGGATCCGGCCGGCGCCGACGCGGAGCTGGTCAACACCATCTTCCGCGCCGCGCATTCGATCAAGGGCGGCTCGGCGACGTTCGGCTTCGCCGACGTGGCCGCGTTCACCCACGTCGCCGAGGAGCTGCTGGACGAACTGCGCGCCGGCAAGCGCGCGGCCACGCCGGAGCTGGTCGAGCTGATGCTGCGCTCGGTCGACTGCCTGCGCGGCATGCTCGACCGCGCGCGCCGCGGCGAGCCCTCCGCCGACGCCGACAGCGACGCCGTGCTGGAGGCGCTGCGCGCGCTGGCGAAGCAAGACGCCGCGCCCGCCGCCGAAGCGCCGGCCGCCGCGCCCGTTGCCGAAGCCGCGCCGGCCGCCGCGCCGGTCACCGCCGCCGCGCCGGCGATCGCCGGCTGGGAGATCCTGTTCCGGCCATTCGCGCACCTGCTGAAGACCGGCAACGATCCGGTGCGCATGTTCCGCGAGCTGGAGCGGCTCGGCCCGCTGCACGCGCGCGCCGACGCCGGCCGCCTGCCGATGCTGGCCGAGCTGGATCCGGAAGCCTGCTACCTGGCCTGGGACCTGCGCCTGGAGGCGGCGGTGCCGCGCGCCGCGGTCGAGGCCGTGTTCGAGTGGGTCGACGGCGACTGCGAGCTGAGCGTGACGCCGATCGCGGCGCCCGACGCCGCGCCCGCCGATACCGCGGCTTCGGCCGACGATGCCGCGGCGCCCGCCGATACCGCGTCCGCGGCATCCGCGGCCGATGCGGTGCCGCCCGCATCCGCCGCGCCCGCCGATATCGCCGCGCCTGCCGCTGCCGGCAACGCGCCCGTGGCTGCCGCCGCGCCGGCGCCGTCCGCGCCGCC
>NZ_JBDKSX010000066.1:0-30492 GCF_039680435.1 Mizugakiibacter sp.
GCGGTTTTACCGGCCGGCCGAGGTGGACCTGCTGATCGGCGATCCGGGCAAGGCGCGCGCCGAGCTGGGCTGGCAGGCGCAGACCACCCTCGAGCGGCTGTGCGCGTTGATGGTCGAAGCCGACCTCAGCCGCAATCGGCGCGGCAGGTCGTCCTGAAGGCTACCCGTTGCGGCGACCGGGCGTGCGGCGAACCACTGCAGGTGTATGCGCGAGCCGGCAGCATTGGGGCGCGATTTGCGGAGATAACGAAAGTCCGCCGACAGCGGCGGCATAGGGGGAGGGATGAGTCAGCGTAACGAGGGCGCCGGTGCGCGTATGGACCGCGCGTTGGAGCTGGTGGCCGTATTCGTGCTGGTGACCAGTTTTGTCGGGCTAAGCTCGACGCTGGCGGGCTATTTTTTAGCACCTCAGGTCTGGATTGTTTCGGTGCTTGTAACCGGAACCTATGCGTGGCGAACGCATGCGCGCCCGTCGGCGCTTGGACCGGGGCCACGCTGGCAACACCTGGCGCTGCTGGTGCTTGTCGCGCTTTTCTTCCGCTTGCCCGCCTATCAATACGTGCTGGGCGGGCAGGATCAGGGGCTGTACGTCAACATCGCCAACTATATCGAGCGTACCGGCGGCGTCGAGGTTCGCGACACCGTGCTCGACCGGCTTGACGACAGTGCCTTCAAGGACGAGTACCTGCGCGACAACCGGGGCCGTGGCGTCTTCGTCGCCGGCGTGTACGCGCGTGACGGCGCGAGCCCCAGGCTCGAATTCCAGTTCTACCATCTCTTCCCGGTGTGGATGGCACTGTTCGGGGGCGTATTCGGCGCCACGTTTGGCGTCTACGCGCTTACGCTGTTCGCTCTCCTTTCGATTCTGTTCTTCCACCGGCTGACGCTTGTCGTCACTCGTTCGCACGCCGCGGCGTTGGCGGCTGGGCTTCTGCTCGCGCTGTCCCCGCTGCACGCGTTCTTCTCGAAATTTCCCGTAACCGAAGTCCCAACGCTCGCATTCTCGCTGATAGGGTTTACTTATCTCGCGGCCTGCTGGAGCAGCACGTCGTCGTTACGGCAGCGGCGCTGGCTGTGGATATCCGTGGCCGCGTTCGCAGCGCTGTTCACCACCCGGATCAGCGGGTTGATGTACATGCCGTTTGTCGTCGCGGCGGCGGTCGCCGCGGTGTCTTGCGATCCGGATGATGGACGACGCCGTGTAGTCGTGTGCTGGGCCGTTGCGGTCGTAGGGTTGTACCTGCTGTCCGTCGTCTACGGCCTTCACTGGTCGTACTACTACGCGACGGATATCTATCGGATCTTCTTCGCGGGGCCGCTCGGCGCGCATTGGCCGTCGCATATCGTCGCGCTGGCTGTGCTAGGGATCGCGTTCTGGTTCGGTTTGACCATGTTCGCCCGCAGACCCGGCGGCGCCGCGGTCGTTGCGCGTTGGCTGGTCGTACCGGTGCGTTCGGGCATTGCCGTCGTTGTTCTGCTCGGTCTGGCAATCGGCTTGTTCAAGATCTATCGGCTGGGTTGGACGGCGCACTACGCCACCGACCCATGGCTATCCACTGCGTGGGGGCTCGCCGGTTCCGGTTGGAGAGCGGCGCGCGCATCGAGTCTGGCCGGTCTGGCCGTCTATCTTGGTCCGCTGATTCCACTGGTATTTATGTTTGCGGTGCTGCGCAGGCAGGCCGACCCAAGAATCGAATTCCTGCGCGTCTTCATCGCAGGCTTCTTCGTCTATACGGCCATACTCCAATGGACGATTCCCTACGGACCGTACTACGCCCGCTACCTGCTCAGCGAGCTGGTGCCGTATATGATCCTGTTCGTGGTGTGCTGTTGGGCAGGCATGCCGCCAGGACGAGGACGCATCATCGTTGCTGCCGCCTTGGCATTGAGTACGGCTTATGCGGGTGCGACGACGATGTCGCAGATCGGCAAGCGCGAAAATGACGGCCTTTATGCGGGCTTGCGCCATCTCGTTTCCCGTGTCGACAGTGCCGACGTAATCCTGCTCGACTCGCTCGGACCTGGACTGCCAAATACGCATGAAATCAAAACCCCGCTTGTCTACACGTTCGGACTTTCCGTTGTCGCTATCGACGACGCCAGCCTCGACGATGCTTCTTATGTTTCCGCACTGAACAGTCGGTACGACGACGTGTACCTGATATCGCCCAATGCGAACCCACCGCGGGGATTCGCTCCGATCGACAGCACGCGGATCAGGGTCTGGGCATTCCGATGGGGTTATGGGCCACCGGTACGGATTTTCCTGCGCGAAGACATGCGTCTCTATATGCATCGTCTGGAGCGGCCCATGTTTCCATTCGGAACTTCCGAATATTTCCACGCTCCGGGTGCATGGAATTCTTGGTTGGCTTCCGGATGGAGTAATCCGGAAGCGTGGGGTGTGTGGAGTATCGGCAAGAGCGCCCAATTGCAGATCGATCCGCGTCAACTGCCGGAGCGAAAAGGTGGGATCGCACTTCAGTTCGCCGCTCAGGCATTCATAACCCCGAAGCACCCGCGGCAGACCGTTCGTGTAAGCGTCAACGGATCGCTGGTGAATGCATATACCGTGACCTATCCGAACAACCGTGTGCGGATGTCGGTTCCGCTGTCGCGAGACCTTCTTGATGGGACGCGTAAGATCGTCATCAACTTCGATCTTCCCGACGCCACATCGCCCAAGGCCGTAAGCTTGAGCAATGACATGCGGGTGCTTGCCTTGGGGCTTGTCAGCGTTACCGCAATGGACGCACCTTCGGACCAGAGCGCCGCACCGTCGGCCGATCGATTGCACTCAGGGCCGAATCCCGACACCCCAACGGGTCCCCCGAAAAACGGTACGCGTTGAAGCGTCCGCCCCGGAAATGGCCCCGTTCGCCTGCTACGCGTGCGAGGCTCGGCGACCTTCGGCTGATTGCGGCGCGCGGATCCGGCAATGGCCTGAGGTCCAGCGGAAGCCCGCCGGATCGACGGGGCGGGGGGGGCAGCGGCCGGCGTGGGAGAGAACCCGTGCCGGGTGGCGCCGAAGTGCAGGATATCCGGCCCCGATTGCAGCGAGTCAATCAGCGACTTCGGTCAGACCGGCGTTGTACGAGCGAAGCTCAGCTCCGCCCGTACACGTCCTCGAGACGCACAATGTCATCCTCGCCGAGGTAGCTGCCCGACTGCACCTCGATCAGCTCCAGCGGCACCTTGCCCGGATTGCGCAGCCGGTGCACGCTGCCGAGCGGCAGGTAGGTGCTCTGGTTCTCGCCGAGCAGGAAGACCTCGCTGTCGCGGGTGACTTCGGCGGTGCCCGACACGACGATCCAGTGCTCGGCGCGATGGTGGTGCTTCTGCAGGCTGAGCGCCGCGCCCGGCTTGACCATGATGCGCTTGACCTGGAAGCGGTCGCCCATGTCGATCGAGTCGTAACTGCCCCAGGGGCGGTAAACCTTGCGGTGGAAGAGATGCTCCGGCCGATCCGCGGCCTTGAGCCGGTCGACCAGCTTCTTCACGTCCTGCACGCGGTCGCGCGAGGCGACCAGGACCGCATCCGGCGTGTCGACCACGATCAGGTCCTCGACGCCGAGCATCGCCACCATGCGGCGTTCGGAGCCGCGCACGTAGCAGTTGGTGCTGTCGACGGCGAGCACGTCGCCTTCCAGCCGGTTGCCGTCGTCGTCGCGCTCGGAGGCGGCCCACAGCGCGGCCCATGAGCCGATGTCGCTCCAGCCGCAACTCACCGGCACCACGGCGGCGCGCGTGGTCTTCTCCATCACCGCGTAGTCGATCGAATCATCCGGAACCGCGGCGAACGCTGCCTTGTCGACGCGCGTGAAATCGAGATCGGCATGTGCGCTGCGGAATGCGACCTCGACCGCCGCATGCATCGCCGGCGCATGCTGGGCAAGTTCTTCGAGGAAGCGGGAGGCCTTGAACATGAACATGCCCGAGTTCCAGTCGTAGCCGCCGGCGGCGAGGTAGGACTCGGCGGTGGCGCGGTCGGGCTTCTCGACGAAGGCGTCGATGCGAAAGCCGTGGGCGTCGATCGCCTCCGCCCTGCGGATGTAGCCGAACCCGGTTTCCGGGGCATCCGGACGGATGCCGAACGTCACCAGCCAGCCCTGCGCGGCCAGTGGATGCGCCATGGCGACGGCGTCGGAGAAACTCGCGGTATCGCCGATCAGGTGGTCCGCCGGCAGGACGAGCAGGATCGCGTCGGCGTCCTCGGCCAGCGCCTGCATCGCCGCCAGCGCGATCGCCGGCGCAGTGTTGCGCGCGATCGGCTCGAGCAGGATCGAGGCGCCGGCGACGCCGAGTTCCAGCAACTGCTCCGCGACAAGGAAGCGGTGATCCTCGCTGCACACGACGATCGAGCCATCGACCTCCGGCAGCGCCCGGGCACGGGCAACCGTCTGCTGGAACAGCGTCGTGTCACCCGCCAAGGGCAGGAACTGCTTGGGAAGGTTCTTGCGGGACAGCGGCCACAGGCGCGTGCCGCTGCCGCCGCTGAGAATGACTGGAACAAGCATTTGTCGACTCCAAAACCCGATCGAAAAGATTGCCGGCAAGCTGCCGGCGATGCCCGGAAACGTCTGCGTTCAGTGCTCGCGACGCCGCTGCGTCTCGAGCTGCTGCAATCGCACGTTCACGCGTTCGAGCAGTTTGCGATTTGCCGAGATCAGTTCGGCGATCAGCCCCATCATGAACAGCAGCATGCCGAGGATGATGCACATCGAGGCGAATACGACCGACTGGACGTGGCCTTCGCCCTGGCCGAGCAGGTACAGATAGAGGAAGCGGGTGCCGACGATCGAGCCCAGCCCCAGGATGATGACGCCGATCCAGAAGAACAGCGCCAGCGGCCGGTAGATCACGAACACCCGCAGGATGGTGATCAGCGAGCGCTTGACGTAGCTGGAAATGCTCTTGACCAGCCGCGAGGGGCGCAGGTCTGCGTTGGTGCGGATCGGCACCGAGATGACCCGCATGTTGCACAATCCCGCCTGGATGATGGTTTCGAGGGTGTAGGTGTAGGCATTGAAAACGTTCAGGCGCATGGCGGCCTCGCGCGAGACGGCGCGAAATCCGCTCGGCGCGTCGGCCACGTCGGTCTTGCTGGCCATGCGCACGGCCCAGCTGCCGAGCCGCTGCAGCTTCTTCTTGATCCAGGAGAAGTGCTCGGTTTCGTCGATCGGGCGCGCGCCGATCACCATGTCGGCCTGATGGTCCAGGATCGGTCGGACCAGTTTGGGGATGTCGTCGGCGCAGTACTGGTTATCGGCGTCGGTGTTGACGATCACATCGGCGCCGAGGCGCAGCGCCGCGTCGATGCCGGTCATGAACGCGGCGGCCAGCCCCCGGTTGACCGGGTGCCGCACGACATGATCGACCCCCAACTGCTTCGCCAGCGCGCCGGTGTTGTCGGTCGAGCCGTCGTCCACGATCAGCCATTCGACTTCATCGAAGCCGTCCACCCGGCGCGGCAGCTCGCCCAGCGCGATGGCCAGCGTCTGCGCCTCGTTCAGGCACGGGATCTGGATCACCAGCTTCATTGGCTTTCGTCCTTGTGCCCTCGTGGCGGTTGGGGTCGGTGGCCTAGCGAGCGAGCTCATCGGCCAGCGCCCGATAGTGCGTCAGCGCCTGCGGGTTGGCCAGCGCGTCGGTGTTCTTCACCACCTTGCCGTGGATGGTGTCGCGCACGGCGATCTCGCTGATCTTGCCCGAGATCGTGCGCGGGATGTCGGCGACCTGCAGGATCTTCGCCGGCACGTGGCGCGGCGTGGTGTTGGCGCGGATCTGCTGGCGGATCTTCTCGCGCAGGCCGTCGTCGAGGGTGAGGCCGTCGCGCAGGCGCACGAACAGCACCACGCGCTCGTCGCCTTCCCATTTCTGGCCGACCGCGATCGACTCCAGCACCTCGTGCACCTGCTCGACCTGGCGGTAGATCTCGGCGGTGCCGATGCGCACGCCGCCCGGGTTCAGGGTCGCGTCGGAGCGGCCGTAGATGATCATGGTGTTGCGGTCGGTCAGCTCGGCGTAGTCGCCGTGGCACCAGACGTTTGGGATGCGGGCGAAGTAGGCGTTGCGGTACTTCTCCCCGTCGGGATCGTTCCAGAAGCCGACCGGCATCGACGGGAATGGCGCCAGGCAGGCCAGTTCGCCCGGCGCATTGCGCACCGGCTTGCCGGCGTCGTCCAGCACCTCGACCTTCATGCCGAGCCCGCGGCACTGCAGTTCGCCGCGATAGACCGGCAGCAGCGGCGAGCCCAACGCGAAACAGGAAATGATGTCGGTGCCGCCGGAGATCGAGGCCAGCAGCACGTTTTCCTTCACGTCGCGATAGACGTAGTCGAAGCTCTCCGGCGCCAGCGGCGAGCCGGTGGAGAGGATGGTCCTCAGGTGGGCCAGCTTGTGCGTCTCGCGCGGCCGGATGCCGGCCTTCTCGATCGCGGCGATCCACTTGGCGCTGGTGCCGAACACGCTGATGCCGACCTCGTCGGCCAGGTCCCACAGCGCGTTGCCGTCGGGATGGAACGGCGAGCCGTCGTACAGCACCACGGTCGCGCCCACCGCCAGGCTGGACACCAGCCAGTTCCACATCATCCAGCCGCAGGTGGTGTAGTAGAAGATGCGGTCTTCGCGCTTGAGGTCGGTGTGCAGCACCAGTTCCTTGAGGTGCTGCAGCAGGGTGCCGCCGGCGCCGTGCACGATGCACTTGGGCACGCCGGTGGTGCCCGAGGAATACATGATGTAGACGGGGTGGTCGAACGGCGTCGGCGTGAATTCGACGGGGTGTTCGGCGTTGCCGGCGAAGTCCGGCCAGGCGACGGCGCCACGCAGGCCGTCGAGCCGCAGCGGCCGGCCGGAGTAGGGGATCACCACCAGGCGCTCGATGCCGGGGATGCGGTCCAGCACGCCGCGGATCTTGTCGAGGCAGTCGTGCGTCTTGCCGCCGTACGGGTAGGCGTCGGCGGTGAACAGCACCTTCGGCGCGATCTGGCCGAAGCGGTCGACCACGCCGTTGATGCCGAAGTCCGGCGAGCACGACGACCACGTCGCGCCCAGCGAGGTCGCCGCGAGCATGGCGATCACCGTTTCCGGCATATTCGGCAGGAAGCCGGCGACGCGGTCGCCCGCTACCACGCCGGCTTCGCGCAGCGCGTGCGCGACGCGGCCCACCTCGGCGTGCAGTTCCGCATAGGTGTACTGGCGCCGGTGGCCCCATTCGTTGCGGAACACCAGCGCGAGCTTGTCGTCCTTGTAGCGCAGCAGGTTCTGCGCGAAGTTCAGCCGCACGTTCGGGAACCACTTCGCCCCGGGCATGCGCTCGCCATCGACCAGCACCGGCTCGCGCTCGCCGCTGGCGCGGATGCCGCAGAAGTCCCAGACCAGCGGCCAGAAGCGCTCCGGATGCGTCACCGAGTAGTCGTACAGCGGCGCATGGCGCCGCAATTCCTCGTTGCCGGTCTCCTCGCGCGCGAAGCGCAGGAAGCGGCTGAGGTTGGAGCGCTCGATGCGCTCGTCGGTGGGGGTCCAGAGCTTTTCGGTTTCCATGATGGCGTGATTTGGGATTATCCAAACTTCGAAATTGTTGCGCGGTTGCTCGAGAGAGTCCTGGCCGATTGAGCGACGGTTAATTGGCAGTTAACGCGAACCCGCCATTTTCCAGGTTGCCGATTGCGTTAATATCCCCGCGCCGTCGTTGGCGGCCCCCGTTTCGGTCAACAGCTTCTTGAGGGTACCCGCGTGCGTTCCATCCTGATCCTGGCAGCACTTCTGGTGCTCGCATCCGTTGCGCCCGTGCAGGCGAAGGACCGTTACCTGCTCGGTTCGTCGGTCTACGCCCAGTCTGTCACGGTTGGCATCCGCAAACTCTACCCCGCCACGATCGACGAGGACCAGGCGATTGCCGCCGCCGCCGAAGGCAGCGGCTTGTGGGTGCCTCTCGCCTCCGGCGGCCGCGTCTACGTCAAGTACGTGCGGAACGAAGTTTACGCGAACGGCGACTGGAGCTGGATAGGTGAGGTTGCCACAGCGATCGGCAAGCAGTCGGCGGTGCTGACTTTTGGCAAGGACGCGGTGTTCGGCAGCATCCCGATGCCCTCGGGGCGCGCGCTGCACATCGTGCGGCACGAAGGCAAGGCGTGGGTCGCCCAGGTCGACCCTGCCCTGGCGGCGCAGAGCGTGGCGCTGATGGCGAATGCGGTGCGCCGCAATGACGCGCTCGCTCCCCCAACGGCTCGCTTCCGCCGCGGCGCAAATACGCGGCTGCAGCCCAGCGAGGATACCGCGGCGCCCCTGTCCGCTGCTTCCGCGCAGGTCACTGCGAGCGCGACGGCTGCGAGCGCGACGGCTGCGAGCGGCCCGGTGGTCGACGTGATGATCGCCTACACCGCCGGCTTTGCGACCGGACTGGGCTCGGACTCGGCGGCGCAGACGCGGCTGAACTATCTGGTCGCCTACGCGAACCAGACTTACGTCAACAGCAAGGTCAATCTGCGCATACGGCTGGTGGAGACCGTCAAGGTCAGCTATCCGGACAACACGCTCAACGACAACGCGTTGTTCGACCTGTCCGGGTTCGACGACAACGGCAACAGCGTGACGATTCCCGCATCGCTGTCGACGCTGCCGACCCTGCGCGTGCAGTACGGCGCCGACCTGGTCGCGCTGGTGCGCAAGTACGACCATGCTACCAACGGCAGCTGCGGCATCGCCTGGCTGAACGGTGCGGGTGCGGTCGGGGTCGTGCAGGACGACTATCCTGCAGGCATGGCGGTGATCAGCGACGGCACCGACGCGGGCTATTACTGCGAGGACAAGGCGCTGACCCATGAGCTCGGCCACACCATGGGCCTGGCGCACGACATCGCCAACGCCAGCAAGGACAGCAGCAACAACCCGATTCCTGGTGCGTACGCCTACTCCTACGGTTACAAGACCAGCGTCAGCGGCAACACCGGCTTCGGCACGATCATGGCCTACGAGGGTGCCACCCAAGAGTCGGTGCAGGTGTTCTCCAGCCCGAACCTGCTGTGCCAGAACGTGCCGTGCGGCGTCGCCAACCAGGCCGACAACGCGCGGACGCTAAATCAGACGGCAGCAACCGTTGCCACGTTCGAGGCGACCAAGGTGCCGTTGAGCGCGCAGCGCATCCGGAACGACGTCGACAACGATGGGCGGTCGGACATCCTCTGGCGCTACACCTCGGGAGGTAGCGGAGCGTTCGGTTACTGGATCATGAACGGCTCCACGGTCGCCAAGACCTGGGCGGTTTCAACCGGCACCGGCTATCACGTAGCTGCGACAGGCGATTTCAATGGCGATGGTTACCTGGACATCGCCTGGACGAGCAGCAGTCGCGACGTGCGGCTCTGGTTTGGCAATGGGGTGTCGTTCAGCAGCAGCGCTTACGTGCGCAGCTACGGCGCTGGCTGGCAGATTATCGGCGCGGGCGATATCGACGGTGACGGCAAGTCCGATTTGCTCTTCCGCTACGTTTCAGGCTCTAGTGGCCAGTTCGGCTACTGGATCATGAATGGGTCCACAGTCGTCAGAACCTGGGCCACCGCGACCACGACAACGTATCGCGTGGGCGCCACCGGCGACTTCAACGGGGATGGTTATCTGGATATTGCGTGGACGAGCGCGGCGAACGACGTGAAGATGTGGTTCGGCAATGGCACGTCGTTCAGCAGCAGCGCGTATGCGGGGACTTTCGCCAAAGGCTGGTCGCTCATCGGCGGGGGCGACGTAGACGGCGACGGGAAGACCGACTTGCTGTTTCTCTACAACTCGGGTGGCGTCAGCCGCTTCGGCTACTGGAATATGAACGGATCGACCGTCGTGAGGACTTGGTCGACCTCGGTCAATCCGGCCTATCACGTCGCCTGTACCGGAGACTTCAACGGCGATGGCGATCTCGACGTGGCATGGACGAGCAATGCCAATGACATCCAGATCTGGTTCGGAAATGGGACCAGCTTTACTGGTAATACGTATGCCAGAAGCTTCGGGACGGGTTGGACGCCGATAGCCGACACCCCGTGAGGGGGCTGCTTCCCGCCGGTTCGCGATGCGGGGCGTTCGTTTGTTTGGAATCAGTGTGGCGGCCTGGTGCACCGGCATTGGTGGCATGCGACGTTCGCAGAGACAGAGTGCACGCAGGGCCGGTACGCCGTTAGGTTGCCGTTGCGTGCAGCGCTTTCAGGATGTGGCCGGCAAGGAAAGCCAGAAGATCGCCGCCGAGCGTAATGAGCCTAAACAGCAAGATGGCCGTCAACGTGGACGGCTCGGGATGGTGGCCGCCTGCGGCAAGCGCAAGAGCGGCCTCGCGCAGGCCTGCACCCGCGGGAGCCCCTGGCACCAGGAAGCCCACCAGCCACGCCGTGCTGCTCGCGCCGATGACGCTGTGGATCGGCTGCGCTGGCGAAGGGCTGAGCCACAACAACAACGCCCAGTAGAGCGTGCCGAAAATGGTGAAGAACACCATATACCCCACCGTTAGCGACGCCAACTTCGGTAGCCGGTAGGCCGGAATCCAACTTAGCGCACGGAATCTGCCGGGCAGCCAAGTGACGACCGGCAGCATGAGTAGCGGTACCGCTCCGGCGATGGCGGGGATGGGGGGAATCGATGGGATGAGCGCATGTAGCACGTGCCGACCGAGTGACAACACAAGGACGGCGCTGCCAACTGCCAGCAAGAGGGCCTCCATCACGGCAGCCGCCGCCAGTCGGCTGTGTCCAATGCCGAGTTGACGCCCGAGCATGTGGCGCCCGACGTACTGGAATACATTGCCCGGAAGGTATTTTCCGAATTGGCTTATGAGGTAAATGGATACAACCTCGGACCTGTGATTTCTCGATGCCGGCTCGATCACCACAAGCGCCGACCAGAGCATCGCCAGGAGTGCCACACTCAGGCCGTAGATCGCGGCGCCGAGCGCGACCACACCGACGAGTTGACCGCCCGTGAGCCCGGACGTCGTCAGCCCCGTGCGCGCCACGATGCGAACGAAATAGATAATTGCCGCCAGGCTAAGTGTCCAACTGACGGCGCGAAGGACGTGCTTGAGCTTCAAGTGCGAGGTTCGCAGAGGGCCATGGTCCACGGCAGGGGCGTGCGCACTTCAATCACCTTGAACCTGCGTCCTATCAGCTTCATGAATCCGCGTGTAGTCCAGTGCTGGACATGACCAGGCGTATTGCCGAGATTCCGGATGTACTTGCCGCGCATCAGGTTCATCATTCGCCAGATCGGTTCGCGCGGAACACTCGTGATCAGGCGATGGCCGCAGACTTCGTAGAGACGATCCACAGCCGACTCCGGATCGTCGACGTGTTCCATCACTTCGCAGCAGACGATCAGATCAGCGCGATCACGGTCGCGCCGGAGGTTGAAGATGCTGTCGCTGCGGAGGCTCAAGGAGACACCAGCGGCTGCCGACCGCCGGCGTGCCTCATCGACGATCTCGGGAGAGATATCGAAACCACTAACACGAATGCCACGTTTGGCGACTCTGATGGACAGTTCACCTTCGCCACAACCCACCTCGAGAGCTGTCTTCGCTTCGCCGCATTGGGCGAGAAGTCCATCGAACGAGTTCAGGAACCCCGCCATCAGCGCACGAGCGATAGGGTTCTTCGTGCCGTACTTGTCGTAGTAGTTGCCTGCGGGCTGCGCGTTGTCCATGGAATCACTCTCCATCGCCTTTCACTTGCGCAGAACCAGCAGCTGGTTGGCGCCCAGGAGGAAGCGTTCATATCGCTCGACGCTTAGACCGAGCGAGGCGGCAAGCTGCATCAGCGCTTTGCGATTCAGTAGGGATACGTGCTCTTCGCTCGCGTCATGGCTGAAGATGCCGATCTTGGCGCCGGCGTGATGGATCGGATCCAACAGGGGATTCGGCGTGGTGACTACGATACGCCCTCCTTCCTTGACCAGTGACCCGATTCGTTCGAGGAAGGCGCGTGGGTCGTCCGAGTGCTCGATCACTGCAAGGCTCACGATGCAGTCGAAGTCAGCCGTGATCGGTGGGACGGAGACAAAAGTATGGTCCGGGTGAAGACTGCGCGCGGCGGACACGGATGCAGTGTCGATGTCGTATCCGATGTATTTGGAGGGCGGTATGAAATCCGCAAGCACACCGGCACCGCAACCGAAATCGAGGATCTTTCCCCGGAGCCATGGCTTGACCGCAGCTAGGCGGTGTCTTTGGAGCCACGGCGAGAGCAGCCCTTGGGCGACCTGATTGGCCACTGGATCCCCTTTGATGGACCTCGTCGTAAGCCCGGATTGTGCTTGAGCCACAAGGGAATGGCTACAGCGCCTTCTCCAGCTCCGGCACCAGCGCGAACAAGTCGCCGACCAGGCCGATGTCGGCGACTTCGAAGATCGGCGCTTCGGCGTCCTTGTTGATGGCGACGATGGTGCCGGCGTCCTTGATGCCGGTGAGGTGCTGGATGGCGCCGGAGATGCCGACGGCGATGTAGAGCTCCGGCGCGATGATCTTGCCGGTCTGGCCGACCTGCAGGTCGCTCGGCACGTAGCCGGCGTCGACGGCGGCGCGCGAGGCGCCGACCGCGGCGCCGAGCTTGTCGGCCAGCTTGTAGATGATCGCGAAGTTCTCCGCCGAGCCGAGCGCGCGGCCACCGGAGACGACGCGCGCGGCGCTCTGCAGGTCGGGGCGGTCGCTCTTGCCCTGGCTCAGCTCGACGAAGCGCGTGTGGTTCGGCAGTTCGACGGCGAGGTTCAGCGCCTCGACCGGCGCTGCGGCGGCGGCGCTGCCGGCGGCGGCGTAGGAGGCGACGCGCACGGTGCCGAGCAGCACGCGGTCCTGCGGCGCCTCGACGCTGACGATGGCGTTGCCGGCGTAGATCGGCCGCTTGAAAGCGTGGAGGCCGTCGACCGCCATGATGTCGCTGACCTGGGCCGCGCCGAGCAGTGCGGCGACGCGCGGCAGCAGATCCTTGCCGAAGGTGGTCGAGGGCGCCAGCACGTGGCTGTAGCCGGCGGCGGCGGCGGCGACCTGCGGCGCGTAGACGGCGGCCAGCGGATGCGCGTTCTCGGCGCGGGCGACGGTCAGCACCTTGGAGACGCCGTCCAGCTTCGCCGCCTCGGCGGCGATCGCGTCGACCGCGTCGGCCAGCACCAGCACGGCGATCTCGCCGCCGATCTGCTTCGCGCAGGTGACGCACTTGGCGGTGGCGGGGTTGAGCTTGCCGCCCAGGTGTTCGGCGACGATCAGGATCTTGCTCATGGCTTGCCCTTCGTATCTCGTAGGGTGGGCCTTGGCCCACCGGTGCGTGAGGTGGGCTTGAGCCCACCCTACACGAATGTGCGCGCCATCCGCGGCAAACGGACGGCAACCCGCGTCACAGCAGGCCCTTGGCCTTCAGCGCCGCGACCAGTTCCGGCACGTCCTTCACCATCACGCCCTTCTGGCGCTTCGGCGGCGGCGCGTAGTGCGTGGTCCTGAGATGGTCGCCGGACTCGACGCCAAGCGATGCGAACTCGACCGTCTCGATCGGCTTGGACTTGGCCTTCATGATGTCCGGCAGCTTGATGAAGCGCGGCTCGTTGAGGCGCAGGTCCGTGGTGATCACCGCGGGCAGGTCGATCTCCAGCGTTTCCAGGCCGGCGTCGACCTCGCGGGTGACGCGTGCCTTGCCGTCGGCGACCTCGACCTTGCTGGCGAACGTGGCCTGCGGGCGGTTCCACAGCGCGGCCAGCATCTGGCCGGTCTGGCTGCAGTCGTCGTCGATCGCCTGCTTGCCGACGATCACCAGTTGCGGCTGCTCCTTCTCGATCAGCTTGAGGAAGGCGCGCGCGGCGGTCAGCGGCTGCACGGCGTCGGGCGTGGCCACGTGGATGGCGCGGTTGGCGCCCATGGCGAGGCCGTTGCGCAGGTGCGCCTGCAGGTCGGCCGGGCCGATGCCGACGATGACCACGTCGGTGGCGACGCCCTTCTCGCGCAGGCGCAACGCCTCCTCGAGCGCGATGTCGTCGAACGGATTGGCGGACAGCTTGACGCCCTCGGACGCCACGCCGGAGCCGTCGGGCTTGACCGTGATGCGGACGTTGAAGTCCACCACGCGCTTGTAGCCGACCAGGATCTTCATGCCGGGGAATTCCTTGCCTGTGGGATCCCGCCGCGGCGGGACGTAGTGCCTTTCAAACGCTCATTTTAACCCGGAGCGGTTGTGTCCGCCCGCGTGCGGATCCGGGCAGTCGTCCGCGGTTCGCGCGCGGCGGAAGCCGCGGCGTTGCCCTTCCCCTCTCCCCGAGGGGAGACAAGATCGTTGCGATGTGCAGTGGGCCGCCGCGCCACGCGTGGAACGTGATGCGTTCACTCGGCGTAGCCGCCCGGATTGGCCGACTGTCGGCACCAGGCGCCGGCGCACATGCGCTCCCCCGCCGGGAAGAGGGAGACAAGATCGTTGCGAGGCGCGCAGCGCCGCCGCACCGCGTGCGGAACGCAATGCGTTCACTCGGCGTACCCGTGCGGGTTCGCCGACTGCCAGCGCCAGGCGTCCGCGCACATGCGCTCGATGCCGAACTCGGCCTTCCAGCCCATCAGCCGCGCGGCCAGCGCGGGGTCGGCGTAGCACGCGGCGACATCGCCGGCGCGGCGCGGCGCGAACCGCACCGGCACCGGCCGTCCGCTGGCCTCCTCGAAGGCGCGCACCATCTCGAGCACGCTGCAGCCGCTGCCGGTGCCGAGGTTGACGGTGAAACCGGCGTCGGTGCGCGCCAGCGTGTCGATCGCGTCGACGTGCGCGCGGGCGAGGTCGACCACGTGGATGTAGTCGCGCACGCCGGTGCCGTCGCGGGTCGGATAGTCGTTGCCGTAGACGTTGAGGTACGGGCGGCGCCCGACCGCGACCTGGCAGACGTACGGCATCAGGTTGTTCGGCGTGCCGGCCGGATCCTCGCCGATCAGGCCGGACGCATGCGCGCCGACCGGATTGAAGTAGCGCAGCACCGCGGCGCGGAACGCGGGATCCGCCGCGCACAGGTCGCCGATCAGCTCCTCCATCACCAGCTTGGTGCGGCCGTAGGGATTGGTCACGCGTAGCGGCGCGGATTCGGGGATCGGGCAGGCGTCGGGATCGCCGTACACCGTGGCCGAGGAGCTGAACACCAGATGGCGGATGCCGGCGTCGCGCATCGCCTGCAGCAGCACGATGGTGCCGGTGATGTTGTTGTCGAAGTAGGCCAGCGGCTTCTGCCAGGACTCGCCGACCGCCTTCAGCGCGGCGAAGTGGATCACCACGTCGATCGGCCGTTCGCGGAACACCGCGGCCAGCGCGCGCGCGTCGCGCACGTCGGCTTCGACGAAATCCGGGCGCAGGCCGGTGATCGCGGCGAGGCGTTCCAGCACGCGCGGCGAGGCGTTGCACAGGTTGTCGAGGATCAGCACCTCGTGGCCGCGCTGGATCAGCTCGACGCAGGTGTGCGAACCGATGTAACCGGCGCCGCCGGCGACCAGGACCTTCATGGCGGAATTCCATTCCGGAGGAAGCGAGGCGGGATCATACCCGCTCGCCCGCGGCAGCCGGCTGACCGCGATCAGGGCCTCGAGGTAGATCGCAAGGTGGGCGGCAGGGTGGGCCTCGGCCCACCATCGCCGATTCCGACGCTGCCGGGCGGTGGGCCAAGGCCCAGCCTACGACCACGCCTGTGCAGCGGTCAGGCCGAGGCGGCGGCGCGCGGCGCGGTGCAGCGGCGCAGGATCGCCGCGGCATAGCGTTCGACCGAGCCGGGCGCCTGCGCGAAGAACAGCGAGGGCTCGGTCAGTTCGAGTTCCAGCAGGCGCGGCCGGCCGTCGGCGTCGTGCAGCAGGTCGACGCGCGCGTACAGCAGCGGGCCGAACGGCAGCGCCTGCAGCACGCGCGCCGCCGCCGCGTGCTCCTCCGCGCCGGGGGTGCGCGGCGCGATGCGCTCGGCGGCGAACAGCGCGCGCGTCGGACCCTGATCGCGCTGCAGCAGCGGCGCCTTGCGGATGGCGTGGCTGAACGTGCCGTCGAAGAACAGCAGGGCGGTCTCGCCGTGTTCGTCGACGCGCTCGAGGTAGGGCTGCAGCAGCACGCTGCGGCCGGCGTCGAGCAGGCGACGCGCGTGCGCGGCCGCCGCGTCGCGCTGGCCGCGGCCGTAACGCTGTGCATCGCGCGAGCCGGCGCCGACGCAGGGCTTGACCACGAACTCGGCGGCGTCCGCGTGCGCGGCGAGAAAGGATTCGAGCGCCGCGACGGCGTCCTCGCCCGGTTCGACGAACGCGCTCGGCACCACCGGCACGCCGGCGCGCGCCAGCTCGCCGAGGTAGTGCTTGTCGGTGTTCCAGCGCACCACCTGCAGCGGATTGAGCAGCGTGGTCCGCGCCGCCGCGCGCGCGGCCCAGGCGAGGAATTCGGGCAGGCGCCCGGTGTAGTCCCAGGTCGAGCGCAGTACGGCGAGATCGAAGCGCGACCAGTCGGCGGCGGGATCGTCCCAGTCGACCACCGCGACCTCGGCGCCGGCGGCGCGCAGCGCGGCTTCCAGCGGGACGAGGTCGTCGTCGAGATCGCGCGCGGCGCGGGCGGTGACGAGGGCGATGCGGGGCGCGGTGGTCATGTCAGCGGGCCTTGTCGAGGGCGATGCGCGCGGCCAGCGCCAGCAGCGCCGCGCCGGCGGCCTGCTGCATGCGCTCGAACACGCGCGGGCGCGCCAGCAGCAGGTGGCGCAGTTGCGCGGCGGCGGTGGCGGTGACCAGGTTCATGGCCGTGCCGGAGGCGATCCACAGCGCCGCCAGCGCTGCCGTCTGCAGGGCGAGGTGGCCGCGCGCGGGATCGATGAACTGCGGCAGGATCGCCACCGCGAACAGCGCGATCTTCGGGTTGAGCAGATTGGTCATCGCGCCCTGCGCGAACGGGTGCGCCAGCAGCGTCGGGGCGCGTTCCGCCGAGAGCCGCGCTGGCTGGCGGATGAACCTGACGCCGATCCACGCGAGGTACAGCGCGCCGCCGATCTTCACCACCAGGTACGCCGTCGGCACCGCCAGCAGCAGCGCGGACAGCCCGGCCACCGCGCAGAAGGCGTGGAACAGGCAGGCGACGGCGATGCCCGCGCACACCGCCCAGCCGGCGCGCCGGCCGCGCGCGACCGCGTTCGACACGATGCACAGCACGTCCGGCCCCGGGATCAGCGCGAAGCCGACGTTGAGCACGCAGAAGGCGAGGGCGGTGGCGGCGCTGATGGGGGCGGTCATGGCGGCGATGCGTGGGCAAGGGGGGAACCGATCACGCTAGCAAACCTGTCAAGCCTCCCATCCTGCGGTGGATCGCCGGCGGGATGGTCTGGCCGGCATGGCCTTGGCCGTGCGCGGCCGGCGGTACACGCGCGCGCTGGCGCATCCGGCCCTAGTGCACGTGCCTACGTCCTCGCAAGCACGGCAATCTGGTTGCAGAAGAACTGGAATTTCCGATAGGACTTCAGTTGCAGGTCCACTTCCTTCGCCATCAGACGGAAACGGTGGTGGTTGTAGATCACGATGTGATCGTCTACGGCTGCTTTTGCAAAGAGCCCAATGCTTGCGCCAAGACGATGCACAACATCGTTCCCAAAGGGTGTTGGCGTTGTCATTACAATGATGCCGCCTGGCTTCAGCGCGTTGGCGACCTCGGACATCACATGCTGCTGATTGAACAAGTGTTCGATCAGCGCAACCATGAGAATGCAATCGAACTTGCGATCGAGTGCAAGAGAGTCGCGATCAAGATCTCTGGCGAAGAACTGGAAATTCGGATACCGGTCGCGAAGTTGCTGGACCGACTCTTCTGAGCGTTCGACACCGCAGTAGGAAGTTGTCTGTTTCCCGTACTGTTCGAGAATTGCAGCACGGCCAAGACTTCCGCAGCCAAGATCAAGGACATCTCCATGGATATATGAAGCTATCCTTGATGTCCGTGCCTTTGTCAGGTACGGCGTAAGTAATCCCATTGGTCGCGTCCCCCTATTCCGTTCACAGGTTCTGGTAATTCGGCCCCGACCCGCCTTCCGGCGTCACCCAGGTGATCACCTCGTAGGGATCCTTGATGTCGCAGGTCTTGCAGTGCACGCAGTTGGCGGCGTTGACCTGCAGGCGCCGGCCGTTCTCGTCCTCGACCATCTCGTAGACGCCGGCCGGGCAGAAGCGCGTGCAGGGGTTGCCGTATTCCTCGGTGCAGCGGGTCACGCAGACTTCGGGGTCGGTGATCACCAGGTGCACCGGCTGGTCCTCGTCGTGCTGGGTGGCGGCGAAGTAGACGCCGGCCAGGCGGTCGCGCGGCGGCAGGTCGCGCTCGACGTAGTCGCGCTTCGGCGCTTCGTATTCGCCGAGCTTGTACAGCGTGGTGTAGTCGGCCTTGTTGCGCCAGGTCCACGGCGAGAGGCCGTCGGTGATCGTCTCCCAGGCGGCGTTGAGCATGCCGAAGTACACGCCCTTCTTGAAGCCGGGCTTGACGTTGCGCACGCGGCGCAGCTCGTCCATCGCCGGCGAGGCGCGCAGGCGCGCGTCCCAGCCGGCCGCGGTGTTGTTCTCGACGATGTGCTCGGCGGCCAGCATGGCGGAGCGGATCGCCTGGTGCGTGCCCTTGATCTTCGGCACGTTGAGCAGGCCGGCGCCGTCGCCGATCAGCAGCGCACCGGGCATCTCCACCTTGGGCAGCGACTGCCAGCCGCCGGTGACGATCGCGCGCGCGCCGGCCGACAGGATCTGCCCGCCCTCCAGCAGCGGCTTCACGTGCGGGTGGTGCTTCCACTGCTGGAACGCCTCGTACGGCTGGTACAGCGGATCGGTGTAGTCGAGCCCGGAGACGTAGCCGAGCGCGATGCGGTCCTTGTCGAGGTGGTAGAGGAAGCTGCCGCCGTAGGTGCGGCTGTCCGCCGGCCAGCCGACCGAGTGCACGATCTTGCCGGGCCTGACGCGCCCGGCCGGCACCTGCCACAACTCCTTGATGCCGATCGAGTAGGTCTGCGGGTCGCTTTCCGCGTCGAGGCGGTATTTCGCCACCAGCCGCTTGGTCAGGTGGCCGCGCGCGCCCTCGGCGAGCACGGTCAGCGGCGCCTTGATGTCGATGCCCTGCGTGTAGCCGGGCTTGTGCGAGCCGTCCTTGGCCACGCCCATGTCGCCGATGCGCACGCCGCACACCGCGCCGTGGTCGTCGTACAGCATGTCGGCGGCGGCGAAGCCGGGGTAGATCTCGACGCCCAGCGCTTCGGCCTGCGGCGCCAGCCAGACGCACAGCGCGCCCAGCGAGACGATGAAGTTGCCGTGGTTCTTCATCTGCGGCGGCGTCGGCAGGCGCATGCCGCCGGACTTGGTCAGCCACCAGAACTCGTCCTCGGCGGCGGGCACGCAGACCGGCGGCGGGTTGTCGCGCCAGCCGGGCAGCAGCGCGTCCAGCGGCTGCGGCTCGATCACCGCGCCGGACAGGATGTGCGCGCCGATCGTCGAGGACTTCTCGATCACGCACACGCGCGCGTCGGGCTTCAACTGCTTCAGGCGGATCGCGAAGGCGAGGCCCGCCGGGCCGGCGCCGACGGTGACGACGTCGTATTCCATCACTTCGCGTTCGCTCATGGCGGGCTCCGCTCTTGCGTAGGCTGAAACGGCCCGATTGTCCGGGTTCGCGCGCGCAGCGGCAACGCCATGTTCGCATTAGCATCGTTTTAGCATTCGGCTACGCCATAATCCGCCGGTCCCAAGGAACCCTCTGCATGCATGCGATCCCCGAAGCGAGCCTGTCCCCGCAAACCCTGCGCGGCGCCAGCCTGATCCAGACCCTGCACTGGCTGGCGCTGGGACGGGTCGGGGTCGGCGAGCTGTGCGCGACCTATCTCGACGCGATCGCGCGGCTCGATCCGCAGCTCGGCGCCTTCGTCGACGTGCGTCCGGCGCTGGTGCGCGAGCAGGCCGAAGCCGCGGACCGGCGCCGCCGCAACGGCGTGCTCGGTCGCCTCGACGGCATCCCGGTCGCCGTCAAGGACAACCTCGACATCGCCGGCTGGCCGACCGCCGCCGGCCTGCCCGGGCGGCGCGAACGCGTCGCGCAGCACGACGCGCACGTGGTCGCGCGGCTGCGCGCGGCGGGCGCGGTGCTGCTCGGCAAGACCAACATGGACGAAGGCGCGCTCGGCGCGGTGACGCGCAATCCGCACTTCGGCCCCACCCACAACCCGCACCGGCACGGCTACACCGCGGGCGGCTCCTCCGGCGGCTCGGCGGCGGCGGTGGCTGCCGGTCTGGCGGCGGCGGCGATCGGCTCGGACACGCTGGGCTCGGTGCGCATCCCGGCCAGCTACTGCGGCCTGTGCGCGCTGAAGCCGACCCACGGCGAGATCTCCGCGCGCGGCCTGGTGCCGGCGGCGCGGCGGCTGGATGCGGTCGGCCTGCTGGCGCGCAGCGTCGGCGACCTCACCGTGTTGCTGCAGGTGCTGGCCGGCTACGACGCCGACGATCCGCGCTCGCGCCGGCGCCGCGTCGCGCTGGCGCTGCCCGACTGGGAGCCGGGTCGGCTTCGCACCGGCCTGCTGCCGGACCTCGCCGCGATCGGCGTCGCGCCCGGCGTCGCCGCGGTGTTCGGCGAGGCGCTGGCCAGGCTCGAACGCGAGCTGGGCGAGCGGCGCACGGTGGATTTCGCCGACTGGAATTTCGCGCATACGCGCCGTGCCGGCCTGCTGCTGATGGAAGCGGAGATGCTCGGCACCTTCGCCGACGACCTCGCCGACGCCGGACGCCCGGTGTCGGCGGAATTCCGCCACATGCTCGAGTTCGCGCGCGGCAAGAGCGCCGCCGACTACGTCGTCGCCGACCGCCTGCTCGACCAGGCCACGCTGAAGGCGCGCCGCCTGTTCGCGCAGGTCGACGTGCTGGTGTTGCCGACCACGCCGCAGGGCGCGTTCCCGCTGGACGCGCCGGCGCCGGCCAGCCAGGCCGACCTGACCGGTTTCGCCAGCCTCGCCGCCTGCCCGGCGGTGAGCATCCCGATGGGCACGCTGCCGGACGGCCTGCCGATCGGCCTGCAGTTCGTCGGCCCGCCCGGCTCCGACCTGCGCCTGCTGGAACTGGCCGAGGTGTGCGCGTCGGCACTGGATGCGGCGCCGGAGTTTCCGGTGGGCGCGCGCTGAGCCGGCGTCGCGGTTGAGGCCGGGGCGCCAGGGTCGCGGCCGCGGCCGATGGCTGCGTTGCGTTATGAGCGAATGACGCGCATGCCCGAACACATCGCCTTGCCGCGCTGGCAGGCGCTCGACCTGCCCGGCGCCGACGTGCGCCTCGCGCCCGGCTGGCTGGCGCGCGCCGAGGCCGACGCGCTGTTCGCCGAACTCGTCGACGCGATCGCCTGGGAGCGCCATCGCGTGCGCATCTTCGGCCGCGAATTCGACGCGCCGCGGCTGTCGTGCTGGATCGGCGATCCCGAAGCCGCCTACACCTACTCGAAGGTGCGCTTCGAGCCGCGGCCGTGGCCGCCGGCGCTGGCGGCGCTGCGCGCGCGCGTGGGCGAGGCGTGCGGCGAGACGTTCAACGGCGTGCTCGCCAACCTCTACCGCGACGGCGCCGATTCGATGGGCTGGCACGGCGACGACGAGCGCGAGCTGGGGCCGGCGCCGGTGATCGCCTCGCTCAGCCTCGGCGCGGTGCGGCGCTTCCGTTTGCGGCACAGGCGCGATGCCTCGATCGCGCTCGCGCTGGAGCTGCCGCACGGCAGCCTGCTGCGCATGGCCGGCGCCACCCAGCGCCTGTACCGCCACGACCTGCCGAAGACGCGCGCCGCGGTCGGGCCGCGCCTCAACCTCACCTTCCGCCGCATCCTCCTCGCGTAGGGCGGATCCGCGGCGCAGCCGCGTATCCGCCTCCGTGCGGCGGCTTGGGTCGGACTTCTCATCCGAACCGATCTACGCGGCGGAAGCGCCGCTGCGCGATGATTCCGCCCTACGCCTGCGCGACGAGCGCGGCCACGACGTGCAGCCGCGGCTCAATGCGGTGCGGCGGTCGTCTGCCGGTCGCGCGCGCCGGCGTCGATGGCCCAGGCGCCGACCTGTGCGGCGAGCGCGTCGCAGGCGCGGCCGAACGCGGCGACGACCTGCGGCACGGCCGTGCCCTCGGCCGCCTGCTCGGCGGCGAAACTGCGCGTGGCGACGGCGCGGTTGCGGGCGGCGTCGACCAGGATCGCATCCAGGCGCACCACCGCCACCGGCCGGCCGTCGCGGTATTCCGACTGAAACGCGCGCAGCTGCGATTCGAGGCGGTACTCGGTGTACAGGCCGTCGCTGTCGCCGCTGACGCCGGCGAGACGGCCGCCGGCGCGCAGGCTGTCGATCAGGCGGTCGCGCAGCAGCCGCGGCGCGGGCGCATTCCAGCGCGCGCCCTTGTACACGGTAATGCGGCCCGGTTCCGGCACCACGGCGATGCGGCTGCCGTCGAGCATGCGGTCGGCCTGCGGGGTGTCGACGCGGAGCTGCCAGGGCAGCGGTGCCGCCCCGGCCTGCGGCGCGGCGGCGGCGGCCGGCAGCAGGTAGACGTTCGGACTTTCGCGCGGCGGCAGCACCGAGCAGGCGGCCAGCGCGGCGAGCGCGAACAGGGCGGGCGGCAGGAGCAGGCGCTTCATTTGGGCTCGAACTCCTTGCTGTGGTCGCGGCCGAGCAGGAAGCCGGCCGGGTTGTCCTCGAGGCGGGTGGTGACGCGGCGCAGCGACTGCAGCGCGTCGCGCAGTTCGCCGATCGCCGGGCCGAGCTGGCTCAGCCCCTGCACGCCGCTCTGCAGCGCGCCGCGGTTCTGGCCGAGCAGCGCGTCCAGGTTGGCGCTGGCGCGGTCCAGCGAGGCCATCGCGGCGCGCGCGCTTTCCAGCGTGGCCTTGCCGTCGCCGTCCAGCAACTGCTGGCTGCTGCGCGCCAGCCCGTTCACCCCGCTGAGCGCGGCGTTGAGTTGGCGGCTGGCCTGGGCGAGCTGCTGCACCAGCGTGCGGATGTCTTCGCGTTCGCCGGCGACCGCGCCGGTGGCCTGGTCGAGGTGGTCGAGGGTGCGGCCGATGCGTTCGATGTTGTCCTCGGACAGCACGTCGCGCACGCGGTAGAGGATGTCGTTGAGCGTGGTGACGATGTCCTCGCTGGAGCTGAGCAGCTTGGCCAGCGCCGAATTGTCGGCCTCGATCTGCGGCACCGGATGCGCGCGCGTCGCCAGCAGCGGCGGGCTGCCGGGCGAGCCGCCGGTGAGCTGGATGAAGGCGACGCCGGTCAGGCCGAGCAGGCCGAGCTTGGCGCGCGTGTCCTGCTTGACCGGCGTGCCGGCGCCGACCTGGATGCGCGCCAGCACCTTGCGCGGATCGGCCGGATCGAGCCTGAGCTGCGCCACCTCGCCGACCTTGATGCCGTTGTACTGCACCATGCCGCCCTTGCTGAGGCCGGTCACCGCCTCGGAGAACACGATATCGTAGTAGGCGTACTCGCGGTCCGCGCGGGTCTTGCCCAGCCACAGCGTGAACAGCAGCGCGGCGAACACCACCAGCAGGGTGAACGCGCCGACCAGTACGTGATGTGCCCGGGTTTCCATCGTTGCGCCTCCGAACAGGGCCTCGTTTCGCGCTCAACCGGCCGGCGGCTGCGCGCGCGGTCCGGCGCGGCGTTCGCCGCCGCGCGCCGCCTGCGCGGCGCGGCCGCGCGGACCGTGGAAATAGTCGCGCACCCACGGGTCGTCGCAGCGTTGCACCACGTCCAGCGTGTCCGCGACCAGCACGCGCCGGTGCGCGAGCACGGCGACGCGGTCGCAGATCGCATACAGCGTGTCGAGGTCGTGGGTGATCAGGAACACGGTCAGGCCGAGCGCGTCGCGCAGCGTGCGCACCAGTTGGTCGAGCGCGGCGGCGCCGATCGGATCGAGCCCGGCGGTGGGCTCGTCGAGGAACAGGATATCCGGGTCCAGCGCCAGCGCGCGCGCCAGCGCGGCGCGCTTGCGCATGCCGCCGGAAAGCTCCGCGGGGTACTTGCCGCGCGCCTCGGCCGGCAGTCCGGCGAGCTCGATCTTCAGCGCGGCGAGCCGCTCGGCGTCGCGCGCGCTCAGCGCGGTGTGCTCGCGCAGCGGCACGCAGACGTTCTCGGACACGGTCAGCGAGGAGAACAGCGCGCCGTCCTGGAACAGCACGCCGAACCGGCGCTCGATCCGCGAGCGCCGCTGCGGCGGCAGCGCCAGCAGATCCTCGCCGAACACGCGGATGCTGCCGGCGTCGGGGCGGCGCAGGCCGACGATCGAGCGCATCAGCACCGACTTGCCCGAGCCGGAGCCGCCAACCACGCCGAGGATCTCGCCGCGGTAAAGGTCGAGGTCGAGGTTCTCGTGCACGGCATGCTCGCCGAAGCGGTTGACCAGGCCGCGCACCTCGACCACCGCCTCGCGCGCATTCACCAGCCCATCTCCATGAAGAACAGCGCGGCGAGCGCGTCGACCAGGATCACCACGAAGATCGCCTGCACCACGCTGGAGGTGGTGCGCTCGCCGACCGACTCCGCGCTGCCGGCGACCTTGAAGCCTTCCAGGCAGCCGATCACGCCGATCAGGAACGCGAACACCGGCGCCTTGCCCAGGCCCACCCACAGGTAGCGCAGCGGCGTGTCGGCCTGGAACATCGACAGGAACATGCTCGGCGAGATGTCCAGCGACACCATGCACACCAGCCCGCCGCCGACGATGCCGGCGAGGGTCGCCAGGAACGTCAGCATCGGCAGCGCCAGCACCAGCGCCAGCACGCGCGGCAGCACCAGCAGCTCGACCGGGTCGAGGCCGATGGTGCGCATCGCGTCGATCTCCTCGCGCGCCTTCATCGAGCCGATCTGCGCGGTGAACGCGCTGGCGGTGCGCCCGGCCAGCAGGATCGCGGCCAGCAGCACGCCGAACTCGCGCATGAACGAGTAGGTGACCAGGTCCACCGTGTAGATGGTGGCACCGAAGTCCTCCAGCACGGTGGCGCCGAGGAAGGCGATCACCGCGCCGACCAGGAACGACAGCAGCGCGACGATCGGCACCGCGTCCAGTCCGGTCTGCTCGAGGTGGTGGACCAGCGCAGTCATGCGCCAGCGCCGCGGCTGCGGCAGGTTGCGCGCCAGCGTCTCCAGGGTCAGGCCGACGAAGCCGAGCAGCATGCGCGCCTGCTTCCACAGCGACTCGGTGGCGCGGCCGACGCGCTCGACCATGTCGACGAAGCCCGTGCTGCGCGGCGCCGGCGGCGGGTGCGCGAACAGTTCGTGCACCGCGCAACCGACCGTGGCCAGCAGCGCGCGCTGTTCGGGGCGCAGCGCCGACTGCTCGACGAGCGCGCCGAGGCGCTCGGCGCCGATCAGCAGGGTCAGCAGGCCGGCGCCGGCGGTGTCCAGGCGCGCCAGCGGGGACAGGTCGTAGCGCGGCGCCGCGGGCAGCCGCGGCCGCAGCGCCGCCAGCGAGGCTTCGATCGCCTCGAAGTGCGCCAGGATCCAGTCGCCGCTGATGCGGACCACCGCCTGGCCGTCGGCGTCGGCCACGAGTTCGGCGCGGCCGGGAAAGGCGTCGCGGCTCATGTCGCAGAGGCTAGCAGCTCCGTCGTCGCGCCGTCATGCGTGCCGGCGCTTGGATTGCGGCCGTGCGCCGCCGATAATGCGCGTTTCCCCCGCCCGGCCACGCCATGACCCAGCACACCGTCCTCAACGCGACCCACCGCGCGCTCGGCGCCAAGATGGTGGACTTCGGCGGCTGGGACATGCCGCTCAACTACGGTTCGCAGATCGAGGAGCACCATGCGGTGCGCCGCGACGCCGGCATGTTCGACGTCTCGCACATGACCGTGGTCGACCTGACCGGCGCGAACGTGCGGGCGTTCCTGCGCAGGCTGCTGGCCAACAGCGTCGACAAGCTGAAGGTGTCGGGCAAGGCGCTGTACTCGTGCATGCTGAACGCCGACGGCGGGGTGATCGACGACCTGATCGTCTACTACCTGACCGAGGACTTCTTCCGCGTCGTCGTCAACGCCGCCACGCGCGACAAGGACCTGGCCTGGATCGTCGCGCAGGCGCAGCCGTTCGGCGTGGCCGTGAAGGAGCGCGCCGACCTTGCCATGATCGCCGTGCAGGGCCCGAACGCGCGCGCCAAGGTGCTCGGCCTGCTCTCGCCCGAGGCCCGCGCCAAGGCGGAGAAGCTCGGCAAGTTCGTCGCCTGCGACGGCGACGGCCTGTTCATCGCGCGCACCGGCTACACCGGCGAGGACGGCTTCGAGATCATGGTGCCGGAGGCGCAGGCGATCGCGTTCTGGAACCGCCTCAAGGACGCCGGCGTCGCCCCGGCCGGCCTCGGCGCGCGCGACACGCTGCGCCTGGAAGCCGGCATGAACCTGTACGGCCAGGACATGGACGAGACGGTGACGCCGTACGAGGCCGGCCTCGCCTGGACGGTGGCGCTGGACGAGGGCCGCGGCTTCACCGGCCGCCCGGTGCTGGAGCGCGAGAAGGCCGAAGGCCCGAAGCGCGTGATGGTCGGCCTGGTGATGGACGAGAAGGGCGTGCTGCGCCACGGCCAGAAAGTGCTGACCGCGCGCGGCGAGGGCGAGATCCTCTCCGGCACGTTCTCGCCGACGCTGGGCAAGGCGATCGCCTTCGCGCGCGTCCCGGCCGGCGACCCGGGCGCGGTGCGCGTCGACATCCGCGGCCGCGAGGTGCCGGTGCGCATCGTGAAATATCCCTTCGTGCGCGACGGCAAGCCCTGCGAGGGCGTCTGAGCCGCGCGCGGACCCGCCGCGGGCTGATATAGAATGCCGCGGCCCAGCATAGGACCCATGCCACGAGCGAGATCCCCGGCGATCTGAAGTTCCAGAAGAGCCACGAGTGGGCGCGCGTCGAGAGCGACGGCACCGTGACCGTGGGCATTTCCGACCACGCGCAGAGCCTGCTCGGCGACCTCGTCTACGTCGAACTGCCGGGCGTCGGCGACCGCGTGCAGGCCGGCAACGCCTGCGCGGTGGTCGAGTCGGTCAAGGCCGCCTCCGACGTCTACGCGCCTGTCAGCGGCGAAGTCGTCGCCGTCAACGAGGCGCTGAGCGACAAGCCGGAGACGATCAACGAGGACGCCTACGGCGAAGGCTGGATCTTCGTCGTCAAGATGGAGAACAAGGACGACCTCGCCGAGCTGCTCGATCCCGACGCCTACGCCGAGTTGATCGAAGGCGAAGAACACTGAGCGGCCAGCGCGCCGTGCAGCACCGCCGGCCGCATTCGCGGCCGGCGCCGTTTTGAGATCCGGACACCGCCACCATGCCCTTCATCCCCCATTCCCAGGCCGACGTGCGCGCCATGCTGAAGACCATCGGGGTCGACGGCATCGAGCAGCTTTTCGACGAGATCCCCGCCGAGCTGAAGGCCGGCCCGCTGCAGCACGTGCCGGTCGGCATGAGCGAGATGGAGGTGACGCGCCTGATGAAGGCGCGCGCCGCGCAGGACGAGGTCGAACTGAATTTCGCCGGCGCCGGCGCCTACGAGCACCACATCCCGGCGGCGGTGTGGGCGATCGTCGGCCGCGGCGAGTTCTACTCGGCCTACACGCCGTACCAGGCCGAGGCCAGCCAGGGCACGCTGCAACTGATCTACGAATACCAGAGCATGATGACGCGGCTGACCGGCATGGACGTCAGCAACGCCTCGCTGTACGACGGCGCCACCGCGCTGGCCGAGGCCGTGCTGATGGCCGAGCGCTGTGCCAGGAAGGGGCCGCGCCGCGTGCTGGTGCCGAAGAGCGTGCATCCGGCCTATCGCAAGACGCTGAAGACCATCGTCGGCCTGCAGGGCATCGAGGTGGTCGAGCTCGACGTCGACGCGCACGGCGGCCACCTCGATCCGGCCTGGCTGGCGGCGCAGGATTTCGGCGCGTTCACCGCACTGGCGATCCCGCAGCCGAACTTCTTCGGCGTGCTGGAGGACACCGACGCGCTGACCGACTGGGCGCACGCCAAGGGCGCGCTGGCGATCGGCGTGGTCAACCCGCTGTCGCTGGCGGTGCTGAAGGCGCCGGGCGAGTGGGGCGCCACCGGCGCCGACATCGTCTGCGGCGACGGCCAGCCGCTGGGCGTGCCGCTCAGCTCGGGCGGCCCGTACTTCGGCATCCTCGCCTGCAAGCAGGAGTTCGTGCGGCAGATGGCCGGGCGCATCGTCGGCCGCACCACCGACCTCGACGGCAAGGAAGGCTTCGCGCTGACCCTGCAGGCGCGCGAGCAGCACATCCGCCGCGCCAAGGCCACCTCCAACATCTGCACCAACCAGGGCCTGCTGGTCACCGCCGCCACCATCCACATGGCGATGCTGGGGCCGGAGGGCGTGCGTCGCGTCGCCGCCGCCAGCATGCGCAACACGCGCGCGCTGCGCGATCGCCTGTGCGCGATTCCCGGCGTGACGCCGCTGTTCGCGCGGCCGTTCTTCCACGAGGTCGCGCTGAAGCTGCCGCTGCCGGCGAGCGTCGTCGTCGAGCGCCTCGCCGAGCAGCGCATCGTCGCCGGCTTCGCGCTCGGCGAGGAGTACCCGCAGCTCGGCGACGCGCTGCTGGTGTGCGCGACCGAGACCAAGACCGCGGACGATCTCGACCGATTTGCGACCGCGTTGGCGAACGCGCTCGGCTGAGTCCGCGGCGCCCGTCCGGTCGCGACAGAACCGCCGCGCACGCAGGTGCGCGGCGGTTTTGTTTTGCGTGCCGCGCGCGTGTTCCCGTGGCGTGCAGGACATCGCGCGGAATCGCTGCAGGCCTTGTGCGGCAAGCCCTGCAGCGATTCCACGCACTCCGCAGCGAGCAATTCATATGGACGTCCATACGTCCGCCGCGCGTTGCGCGTGCGCGTCGCCGTGCGCTCGCGGCAGGGCATTCCGGCGCGCCCGCGGGGGTTCCGTAAGGCCCTAATTACACGCGCGAAATTTATTGACAGCACGTTTGGACAGGGCTAGTTTCTGCGCCCGACGGCTTGTGTTATGGAAAATCATGGCGGCAGTGCGGTACATCAAACCGTATATCGAGCACGGCGCGAAGGCGGGCGCGGTGAAGAAGATCACCGTCTCGGTTCCGCTCCACGTGCTCCAGCTGCTTTCCGACGAGCGCACCCGGCGCCAGGTCAACAATCTCCGGCACGCCACCAACAGCGATCTGTTGTGCGAGGCGTTCCTGCACGCTTTTACTGGGCAACCACTGCCAACTGACGAGGAGCTGAGACGAACCATGGCTATGACCAAGAAAGCTGCGAAGAAACCTGCCGCGAAGAAGGCGGCGAAGAAGTCCACTGCCAAGAAGGCGGTCCGCAAGACCGTGAAGGCCAAGGCCACCACCGCGCGCAAGACCTCGGCGGCGAAGAAGCCGGCGCGCAAGAAGGCTGCGGCGAAGAAGACGGCCAAGAAGCGCACCGTGCGCAAGTCGGCGGCCGCCAAGGTCAGCCGCGCCACCAAGGCGGCGAAGAAGTAAGCGAAGCAAGCCGTACGCAACACGCTTTACCCGCAAGACAACAATACGAAGTCGATCGACTCTCTCCCTGCGGTATGCCCAGCGCAGGGAGAGTATTTCGAGGAGCTACCGCTTCGCCCCGGCCCCGCCGGGGCGTTCCGTTTTCAGGGGCGTGAAACCGCCCGCGCGGCGCACCGCCGCCGCGATGCGCGCGGCCGGCATGCGGCGCGGCGTTGCCGGCGCCGCATGTTGGCGGTAAGTTTGCGACACCGCGCTGCGGCGGACCTGGGGTCCGCGGTTCCATGGGGAACACAGGGGGCGCGGAAATCCGTCCCACTTCCGCATGCGACCGACCATGACTGCCCGCCACTCCGCTTCCGCTTCCCGCCGCGCGCGCGGCGTCGCCGCGCCGGCGATCATCGCCGTGATCGTCGTCCTGGCGATCCTGCTGGCCGCGTACTTCTTCTACTTCAGGCCCCGGCAGGCCGCCGCGCCGACCGCCGCGGAGGGGCCGGCGCAGGCCGCCCAGCAGGCCGCCGGTACGGCGGTGCCGCCGAGCGTCGCCAACCTCAGTGTCGGCGACCTGCTGAAGGAAGCGCGCAAGGCGATGCACGAGCAGCGCCTGCTGGCGCCGGCCGGCAACAACGCGTTCGAGTTCTACCTGAACGTGCTGCAGAAGGAACCGAACAACCCGGTGGCGCAGGATGCGCTGCGCGAGACCTTCCCGTTCGCGACGTCCGTCGCGGAGCAGGAGATCAACCAGCGCAATTTCGCCGAGGCGCAGCGCGAGATCGACCTGCTGTCGAAGGCCGATCCGAACAATTACACGCTGACCATCCTGCGCTCCAAGCTGGACGCGCAGCGCAAGCTGGCCGACCGCGAACAGGAGCAGCAGCAGCGCCAGCAGCTCGCCGAGCAGCAGGCGGCGCAGCAGAAGCAGGCGGCGGCGACGACCCCGGCCGCGCCCGCGCCCGCGCAGGCTTCGGCACAACAAAGCGCAGCCGCGGCGCCCGCGCCGGCCGCGCCCGCGCCGGCCCGACCCGCGGCGCCCGCGCCGCAGC
>NZ_JBDKSX010000067.1:0-11953 GCF_039680435.1 Mizugakiibacter sp.
TCCCGCATAGGTAGGGTGGCGCGCGGCCGATTGCAACCGCGGCGGCGGCGCTCCGCCGGCCGCGAGGCCGCGCGACCCGCCGCCGCGGCGCCCGACGCGTCTATACTTCTTCGCGCGCCGGCCGATCCGGCGTTCTCGGGAACCATGGGAACCTCCTCACGCGGACTCGCGCGGCGCCTGCTGCGCACGCTCGGCTTCGCCGTCCTCGCCTGGGTCGCGCTGACCTGGGCGCTGGTGCTGCTGCTGCGCTACGTGCCGCCGTGGACCAGCGCGTTCATGGTCGAGCGCCGCATCGCCGCGCTGCTGCACGGCGAACACGACTTCCATTTGCGCTATCGCTGGACGCCGTGGGGAAAGATCGCACCGACGGTGCCGCTGGCGATGGTCGCCAGCGAGGACCAGAAATTCCCGTTCCACCACGGCTTCGACGTCGAGGCGATCCGCGACGCGATCGGCGAAGCCGGGGACGGCGAGCGCCTGCGCGGCGCCAGCACCATCTCGCAGCAGGTGGCGAAGAACCTGTTCCTGTGGCGCGGGCGCAGCTTCGTGCGCAAGGGCCTCGAAGCCTATTTCACCGTGCTGATCGAGGCGACCTGGCCGAAGCGGCGCATCCTCGAGGTGTACGTGAACATCGCCGAGCTGGGCGACGGCATCTACGGCGTCGGCGCCGCCAGCGAGGCGTTCTACCGCACCACGCCCGCGCGTCTCTCCGCCTGGCAGGCCGCCCTGCTCGCCTCGGTGCTGCCCAACCCCAAACGCCTGCACGCCGAGCGCCCGTCGCCCTACGTGCTGCGCCACGCCGCGTGGACGCAGCGGCAGATGGCGCAGCTCGGCTGGACGTCCTACCTGCCGCGCTGATTCAGGCCACCGCCTCGTACCAGCGCCGGCTGCGGTTCACCACCGCAACCACCGCCAGCATCACCGGCACCTCGATCAGCACGCCGACCACGGTGGCGAGCGCGGCGCCGGAGGCGAAGCCGAACAGGCTGATCGCGGCCGCCACCGCCAGCTCGAAGAAATTGCTGGCGCCGATCAGGGCGGACGGCCCGGCGACGCAGTGCGCCTCGCCCAGCCAGCGATTCAGCCCGTAGGCCAGCGTTGCGTTGAACACCACCTGCAGCGCGATCGGCACCGCCAGCAGCGCGATCACCCGCGGCTGGCGCACGATCGCCTCGCCCTGGAAGCCGAACAGCAGCACCAGCGTGGCGAGCAGCGCCACCAGCGACCACGGCTGCATGCGCCGCAACGACGCTTCCAGCGCCGCCGGCCCGCGCCGCAGCAGGCGCGCACGCAACGCCTGCGCGAGCGCCAGCGGCAGCACGATGTACAGCGTGACCGACAGCAGCAGCGTCGCCCACGGCACCCGGATCGCGGCGACGCCCAGCAACAGCGCGACGATCGGCGCGAACGCGAACACCATGACGGTATCGTTGAGCGCGACCTGGGCCAGGGTGAAGTTGGCCTCGCCGCGCACCAGCCGGCTCCACACGAACACCATCGCGGTGCACGGCGCGGCGGCCAGCAGGATCAGGCCGGCGATGTAGCTGTCGAGCTGCTCCGCCGGCAGCCAGGGCGCGAACAGGTGACGCACGAACAGCCAGCCCAGCGCCGCCATCGAGAACGGCTTGACCGCCCAGTTGACGAACAGCGTCACGCCGAAGCCGCGCCAGTGGCGGCGCACCGCGCCAAGCGCGCCGAAGTCCACGCGCATCAGCATCGGCACGATCATCACCCAGATCAGCGCGCCCACCGGCAGGTTGATCTGCGCGACCTCCAGCGCAGCGAGCGCGCGAAACGCACCGGGCGCCAGCCGGCCGAACAACACGCCGACGACAATGCACGCGGCCACCCACAGCGTCAGCCCGCGCTCGAATACGCCCAGCGCCGGGGGCGCGGAATCGGCAACGGTCGCACTCATGTGGCGGCCTCGGCGATGCGGCGCAGGGCCGCGGCCGCGACCGGACCTTCGAGGCTGGCGTCGGGCAGCGCGACCAGCAGCTCGACGCGCCGGCGCAGCAGCGTCCACGCGTCGTGGAACGCCTGCCGGCGCTGCGCCTCGTCGCCCTCGACGGCGGCGGGATCCGGCACGCCCCAGTGCGCCGCGGCCGGATGCCCCGGCCATACCGGGCAGCGCTCGCCCGCGGCGTTGTCGCAGACGGTGATGATCAGGTCCATCGGCGTCGCGGCGGCACCGGCGAACTCGTCCCAGGACTTGCTGCGCAGGCGCCCGGCCGGATAGCCGAACGCCACCGCCAGTTCCGCCGCCAGCGGCTGCACGCGCCCGCCCGGATGGCTGCCGGCGCTGTATGCGACGAAGCGGCCGCGGCCCAATACGCCGAGCAGCGCTTCGGCCATGATGCTGCGCGCCGAGTTGGCGGTGCACAGGAACAGGACGTGACGGGGATGCGTGCCCTTTGCGTTCACGCGCAACCGCCGCTGCCGCACGCCGCGACCGTGCCGACGGCCGGCGCTGCCGCAGCGCTGCCGGGCGCCGCGCAGGCCGCGCCGGGACCACAGCAAGCCGTCGCGCCCGCGGCCGGCGCTTCATGCGGCGCGTAATAGGTGGTCGCCACTCCGTGGGTCAGGAAGCTCTCCCAGCGCAAGCCCTGTGGATCTTCGGCCCAGTACTTGTCGGAGTGCGCGTAGCAGCAGGTCGTGCCGGTCTCGGCCAGCGCGACCGCGTCGGCCGCCTTCAGGCGGTCGCCGATCGCTTCCAGCTCGGCAGCGTCCTCCGCCTGCAGGCCAAGATGATCGACGCCGGGCGCGCGCTCGCGCTGCGAGATCGCGAAGTTGAGGCGCGGATCGTCCAGCATCCATTTCGCGTAGTCGCCCTTGACCACGCTGGGCGCGGCGCCAAACAGTTGTGCATAGAAGCGGATGCTGGCGTCGAGGTCGCGGACGTTGACGTGCACGTGGAAGCGTTTCATGGGCGTTTGCTCCGGGGCTTAGGCGCGCAGGTCGGCGCGGGGGCGCAGGCGCTCGCGTCGCCGGCGCAGCAGTTTTCGGTCAGGAAAGCGATCAGCGCATCCATGCGTGCGTAGTCCGCGCGGCAGACGATGGTGCGGCCGCGGCGCTCGTCGCGGACCAGGCCGGCCGCGCGCAGCACGTTGAGGTGGTTGCTCAGGGTCGCGCCGGGCAGACCCAGTCGTTCGGCGAGGCCGCCGACCGGCAGCCCGTCCGCGCCGGCCTGCACCAGCAGGCGGAACAGCGCCAACCGGCTTTCCTGGGCCAGCGCCTTCAGGATGTCGAGCGCGCTTGATGTTTTCATTGTTCCGGAATTATAGAAATACTTTCCGCCGCGTCAAGCGCGTCTCCGAGCCGAGGTTCCGCTTCCGCCGCGGCGCAGCAACGCCAGCGGCGAGGGCGCGCTAGACTGTGCCGGCCGGTCACCCAGGACCGGCGCGGGAGGGCCTCATGCGGCAGGTCAAGCATCTCCTGGAGGCGAAGGGGCGGCAGGTCTTCGCCATCGAACCGGAACGCCCGGTGCTGGACGCGGTCAAGGCGATGGCCGAGCACCGCATCGGCGCGCTGCTGGTGATGCGCGGCGGCGATCTCGCCGGCATCGTTTCCGAGCGCGATTACGCGCGCAAGGTGGTCCTGCACGGACGCGCCTCGGCCGATACGCCCGTGGCGGAGATCATGTCGGCGCCGGTGGTCACGGTCGGCCCCGAATCGACCGTCGAGGAATGCATGCGGCTGTGCACCGATCGCCGCGTGCGCCACCTGCCGGTGGTCGAGCGCGGCAAGCTGATCGGCGTGGTCTCGATCGGCGACCTGGTCAAGGCGACGATCGACGAGCAGGCCGAGCAGATCGAGCACCTGCAGCGCTACATCGCCGGCTGATCCCTGCGGCCGGCGTCGACGGGCTCGGGCGCGAGGTCGCGCGAGTGCGCCGCGCGCCAGCCGAACCAGCCCGCCAGCAACCCCGCGCCGGCGCTCAGGGCGGCCAGCACGGACAGACCGATGCCCAGCGCGCGCAGCCCGCTGAGCGCGCTGGTGATGGTCAGATCGCCGAAACGCCACACCGCGGTGTCGATGAAATTCTTGCCCTTGTAGCGCGCCTCGCGCTCGACGCGCGTGTACAGCGCGTCGCTGGCCGGCTTGAGCATGCCGTAGGTGAAACCGCGGCTGACCACCAGCATCAGCGCAAGCAGCGAGGCCGGCACCATGATCAGCCGCGGCCACGCGTCCGGCGACACCGCGATCCACGGCATCGGCAGATGCACGCCGCCGGCGCTCGCGACCCAGGTCAGCAGCAGCACGTTGATCGTGGCCCACGCCACCACGCACGCCGCCGGCCCGCGCCGCGCCAGCAGCCAGCGCGTCGGCGCCAGCTGCAGCAGCACCACCAGCGTGTTGGTGGCGAGATCGAGGTGCGCGTAGAACGCGGTGCGCGCGGCATTGCCGAGGAAATGCGCCTTGGCGTAATCGGCGACGAACGCGTAGGCCACCGTGCCGACGCCGTCCGACAACAGCATCAGCAGCGCCATGTTGCGCAGGAACGGCCGCGTCAGCACCTGGCGTACGCCCGCCAGCAGCGAGCCGCCGATCGGCGCCTCGTCCTGCGCGGCGCCGCCGGCCGCCCGCCCCGTCGGCGCGAGCGATGCACCGACCGCCGCCTGCCCGCCGACGCCCGCGGACAGCATCAGCATGCCGACCAGCCCCGCGCCCAGCAGCCCCGCCGACACCAGCAGCAACGCGGCGACGCCAATCGTCTGCACCAGCAGCGAGGTCAGCAGCGGCCCCGCGATGGCGCCGGCCGTGCCGCCGATCGCAATCAGCGGAAACAGCCGTCGCGCCCGCTCGCTGGAGCAGATGTCCGCCATCAGGCTCCAGAACAGCGACACCACGAACAGGTTGAACACGCTGACCCAGATGAAGAACGCCACGCCCAGCACGCGCGCGCCGATGCGGTCCTGCGCCGCGAACAGCGGCACGAACGCGATCAGGCAGACGATGAAGAACAGGTAGCTCCACGCCAGCAGCCGACGACGCGGCAGGCGCGCCACCAGCGCACCGAACAGCGGCGTGATCAGCAGGGTCGCGGCGAAGGTGCCGGCATAGAACATCGGCAGCGCGATCGAGCCGACCGCGCCGGCCAACTGGTCGCGCACCGGCCGGATCACGTAGTAGGCCGCCAGCACGCAGAAGAAGGCGAGGCAGGCCAGCACGAGGGCGCGCCCCTCGCCCGCACGCACGGCGAATCGCGTCATCACGCGCCCTGAGGGTCCCGCAGCCCGGAATGGGCGGCAAGACTATCATGCGGCGGGGGCCCGCCCGCGGCTGGAGCAAAGGCTCTAACGCGGGCCGCTACCGTCGCCGCAACCGAGGATCGCCCATGCTCTACGACTTCGTCATCGTCGGCGCCGGCTCCGCAGGCTGCGTGCTGGCCGAGCGCCTCAGCGCCGACCCGACCCGCCGCGTGCTGCTGGTCGAGGCCGGCCCGCGCGACTGGCACCCGTTCATCCACATGCCCGCCGGCCTGGCCAAGCTGGTGAACCGCAAGGGCGTCAACTGGGACTACGACACCGAGCCGGAGGCCAGCCTCGAAGGGCGCCGGCTGTGGTGGCCGCGCGGCAAGGTGCTGGGCGGCTCCAGCTCGATCAACGCGATGTGCTACGTGCGCGGCGTGCCGGCCGACTACGACGACTGGGCACGCCTCGCCGGCGACCCGCGCTGGGCGTGGGCGAACGTGCTGCCGTACTTCCGCCGCAGCGAGGGCAACACGCGCGGCGCCGACGCGCTGCACGGCGCCGACGGCCCGCTGACGGTATCCGACCTGCGCTACCGCAACCCGCTGTCGCAGGCGTTCATCGACGCCGCCGATGCCGCCGGCTTCGCGCGCAACGACGACTTCAACGGCGCCCGCCAGGAAGGCTTCGGCTTCTACCAGGTGACCCAGCGCAACGGCGCGCGCTGCTCGGCGGCGACCGCCTACCTCAAGCCGGCGCGCGAGCGCGCCAACCTGACCGTGCTCACCCACGCGCTGGCCGAGCGCGTCGTGCTGGACGGCACGCGCGCGGCCGGCGTCGACCTGCGCCTGCGCGGCGGCAAGCGCAAACGCGTCGAGGCCGGCGAGGTGATCCTGGCCGGCGGCGCGATCAACTCGCCGCAACTGCTGATGCTGTCCGGCATCGGCCCGGCCGACCACCTGCGCGAGCGTGGCGTCGGCGTGGCGCTGGACCTGCCCGGCGTCGGCACCAACCTGCAGGACCACCTCGACATCTGCACGCTGGTGCGCTCGACCCAGCCGATCACCTACGACCGCACCAACGACGTGGCGATCGCGCTGGAGTTCCTGCTGCGCCGCAGCGGCATCGGCACTTCCAACATCGCCGAGGCCGGCGGCTTCGTGCGCTCGCGCCACGCCGAGGACGCGCGCTGCGACCTGCAGTTCCACTTCGTGCCCGCGCAGCTCGACGACCACGGCCGCCACCGCCTGCCCGGCGACGGCTACACCGTGCACGCCTGCGCGCTGCATCCGAAGAGCCGCGGCTGCATCCGCCTCGCCAGCGCCGATCCGGCGGCGAAGGCGGCGATCCACGCCAACTACCTGGGCGACGCGGAAGGCTACGACCTGAAGATGCTGATCGAAGGCGCGAAGCTGTCGCGCGCGATCCTGGCGCAGGCGCCGTTCGCCCCGTACCGCGGCGCCGAGATCTTCCCCGGTGCCGACGCACAGGACGACGCCGCGCTGGAAGCGTTCATCCGCCGCAAGGCCGAGACCATCTACCACCCGGTCGGCACCTGCCGCATGGGCGCCGACGCCGGCGCGGTGGTCGACCCGGCGCTGCGCGTGCGCGGCATCGACGCCCTGCGCGTGGTCGACGCCGCGGTGATGCCGCGCCTGCCGACCGGCAACACCAACGCGCCGACCATCATGATCGCCGAGGTCGCGGCCGACCTGATCCTCGGCCGCGCGCAGGACACCGCCGCCAGCTAGCGTGCGCTCCGCGCACGATGCGTATCGGCGGCGTGCGCGGAGACCGCAGGATGCGGTGAGCGAAGCGCGCCGCATCATCCTCGCGGTCCGCCACGTGCGGTCAGCTCCGCTCACCGCAACCTGCGAAGCTCACCGCATCCTGGCGGCTTATGCCGTGGCCAGCAGCGGCGGCAGCGGGCAGTGCAGCGCGGCGCAGACCACGCGCAGCAGCTCCGCCTCGGCCACGTTGACCAGGCCGTCCTCGCCGATCGCGCGCGTCAGCCCGCGCACCACCAGTTCCTTGCCCTCCGGCGCCAGCCGCGCCAGCTTCGCGAGCGCGGCGTCCAGCGCCGGCCGCCAGTCGTCCGGGTAGGCGAACAGCGGATTCGCATCGGGCAGCGCCTCGTGCATCGCCAGCAGGAACGCGCGCCGCGCCGCCGCATCGTCGTCGTGGCCGTAGCGCGCCACCAGCGCGCACAGGTCACGCAGCTCCGCCGCGCAATCGGCGAGGCGCAGGCTGCCCGGCACGAAGCCGCGGCTCGGGTCGAGCGCGGCAACGACCTGCAGGCGCACCAGCGTTGCCAGGCAATACTCGTCCAGCTCGACGCGACCGTCGGCGTTGACCAGCGCGGCCAGCGCGGCGAGGAAGCGCTGCAGCTCGGGACGCGGCCGCCGCCGCAGCGCCGGAAACGCCAGTTGCGCCAGCGGCAGGCGCAGCAGCGGATGCAGCGCGGCGACGCCCTCGGCGAGCGCGCGCGCCGCGTCGGCAGCCGCCGCGCCGAACGCCCGCGCGATCGCTTCGCGCTGGCGCATGCGGGTGTCGGCGTCGCCGCCCAGCGCCAGCGCGAACACCAGCGCAGGCGCGCTCTGCGGGTCGCGCGCCTGCGCGCGCAGCGCGTCCGGGATCTGCGCGTGCAGCGCTGCCGCGGTGCGGAAATCGTCGGCGCCCGGGCGGCCGACCTGCGCGGCGACGCCGCGCGCGTCCAGGCCGACGGCGCCGGTCGCCACCGGCAGCGCGCCGGGCGGGACGACTGCGGCGGTCGTCGCGCCCGCCGGCGCGAAGCCCGAGATCGAGGCCTGCGGCGCATCCGCGTCGGCGGCGCGCACCGGCTGCTGCCAGGCGCGCGCGATGCGCGCGATTTCGGCATCGCCGAAGCCCGGCTCGAGCGCGCGGATGCGCGCCAGCAGCGGCGGATGCGTTGCGAACAGCGCGGACAGGCCGACGCCGTCGCCGAACAGCATGTGCGCCACCTCCTCGCGCTGCGCGCTGGCCAGTTGCGAGCCCTCGGCCAGCGCGGCGATCTTCTTCAGCGCGCCGGCGATGCCGCCGGTCTGCCGCGTGAACTGCACCGCCGAGGCGTCGGCGAGGCATTCGCGCGAGCGCGACACCGCGGCCTGGATCAGCCGGCCGAAGAAGAAGCCGACGTAGCCGATCACCAGGATCGCCAGCCCGAAGGCGACCAGCGCGCCGGCGCCGCGCCCGCGCGTGCGGCCGCTGCCGGCGAGGATCTTGCGTCCGGCGACGCCGAGCACGAGGATGCCGAACAGCAGGCCGATCAGGCGCACGTTCAGGCGCATGTCGCCGTTCAGCACGTGGCTGAACTCGTGCGCGACCACGCCCTGCAGCTCGTCGCGGGTCAGCTTGTCGAGCGCGCCTTGGGTGACGCACACCGCGGCGTCCGCGGGCGTGTAGCCGGCGGCGAAGGCATTGATGCCGGCCTCGTCCTCGAGCACGTACAGCTCGGGCACCGGCACGCCGGAGGCGATCGCCACCTCTTCGACCACGTTGCGCAGCCGCTTCCACGCGAAGTCGCCGGTGTCGGCCGGCACCGGCGTGGCGCCCAGCCCGCGCGCGACCGCACCGCCGCCGCCGGCGAGGCTGGCGACGCGCCATGCCGAGGCCAGCGCGATCACCGCCGCCGTCACCAGGCTGATGCCCAACAACACCAGCGGATCGACGCGATCGGCGTGGCGGCCGATGCCGAACAGCCCGACCAGCACCGCATCGACGGCGGCGACGATGGCGAGCACGGCCAGCGCGAACAGCACGACCAGGCGCCGGCTGGCGCGGCGCGCGCGCTCCTGCTCCGCGAAGAAGTTCATCGGTGGTTCCCCCGACCCCGGCCGAGCCGGGGCGATCCCGTCATCGCGTTCAGCCGAACGCCACCTTCGGCGCCGCACGCTTGGCGGCATCCTCGATCGGCAGCGGCTCCGCCGCCTGGAAGCCGAAGCGCCCGGCGATCAGCGAGCCGGGGAACATCTCGCGCCGGTTGTTGTAGTTCATCACGCCGTCGTTGTAGGCCTGGCGCGCGAAGGCGACGCGGTTCTCGGTGGAGGCCAGTTCCTCCGAGAGCTGCATCATGTTCTGGTTGGCCTTGAGGTCCGGATACGCTTCGCTGAGCGCGAACAGGCGGCCCAGCGCCTGGGTGACCTGGTTGTCGGCGCCGGCCAGCTGCTGCATCGCCTGCGCGTCGCCGGGCTGGGCCTTGGCGCCGGCCAGGCCGGACACCGCGGCATTGCGCGCCTGCACCACCGCTTCGAGGGTTTCGCGCTCGTGCTTCATGTAGCCCCTGGCGGTCTCGACCAGGTTCGGGATCAGGTCGTAGCGCCGGGTCAGCTGCACGTCGATCTGCGCGAATGCGTTCTTGTAACCGTTGCGCGCGGCGACCAGCCCGTTGTAGAGCCCGACGATGTACAAGACAATGCCGACCAGAACCACCATCAGCACAATCGTGGTCATGCCAAAATCCTCCTTTTCGCAGCGCCCCTTCGCGCCGCGCCCGTCCGAGCATAGCAGTCCGCTTGCCCGTGCGTTCCTCGCCGCACTGCTCGCCTGCGGCGCGTGCGCGGCCACCGGCAGCGCGCACGCGCGCGACCGGGCCACGCCGGTGGTCGGCAACGATCCCGGGGCGACCGCGCTGCCCGCGGCGCGCGTCGACGCGGCGATCGCCGACTACGGCCGCTGGCTGGATCGGATCGAGGCGAGCGGCCAGGTGTCCGGCCTCGCCACCGCGGTGGTGATCAACGACAAGGTGCGCTTCGAGCGCACGCTCGGCTACGCCAACGCGCGCAGCGGCGAGAAGGTCGGGCCGAACACCGTATTCCGCATCGCGTCGCTGTCGAAGGCGTTCGCCACCGCGCTGACCGGGCTGCTGGTGCGCGACGGCGTGTTCAGTTGGGACACCCGCCTGTCCGACGTGCTGCCGTTCTTCAAGCTGAAGGACGCGCAGGCGTCCGAGCAGGCCACCGTGCGCGACATCCTCGCCCAGCGCCTCGGCCTGCCGCGCAACACCTACGACCGCATGCTCGAGGACGACGTGCCCTATGCCCAGCTGGTGCGCCGCCTCGACGAGGTCGACATGGCCTGCGGCGTCGGCAGTTGCTACGGCTACCAGAACGTCGCCTTCAGCCTGATCGGCGACGTCGTCTACGCCGAGACCGGCGATTTCTTCTACCACCAGGTCGAGAAGCGCGTGTTCCTGCCGCTCGGCATGCGCACCGCCACCTACGGGCGCGAGTCGCTGGAGGCGAGCAAGAGCTGGGCGCATCCGCACCGGCGCATCCGCGACGGCTGGGCGCCGTTCGAGCCGAAGGACAACTTCTACGTGCCGCCGGCCGCCGGCGTCAACGCCAGCCTGCACGACATGGAGCAGTGGCTGATCGCGCAGATGGGCGGGCGCCCGGACGTGCTGCCGGCCAGCGTGCTGGATGTGCTGCACGCGCCGGTGATCGTCACGCCCAGCGAGCGCGTCGCCACGCCGTGGCGGCGGGCGCGCCTGAAGCACGCCGACTACGCGCTCGGCTGGCGCGTCTACGACTACGCCGGCGAGACGCTGGTGTTCCATGCCGGCGCGGTGCAGGGCTATCGCGCGATGATCGGGTTCTTCCCGAAATACCACGCCGGCGCGGTGGTCATGTGGAACTGCGAGTGCGCGGCGCCCTCGGGGCTGATGCCGATGCTGCTGGACAAGATGCTGGGTCTGCCGTACATGGACTGGGCCGGACTGGACCGCCCGGCGTCGCGCGACGCCCCGGCGCCGCGCAACGCCTCGAAGCGCAAGCGCCGGTACTGACCGCGCAGCGCGCGCATCGCAGTGGGGGAACGGCATGCTGATCGCCGAACGGCTGCTGCTGCTGTGTCTCGACCCGGTCCACGGCACGCTGCGCAGCGAGCGGCCGGACACGCCCTTCGGCGCGCTGTGCGCCGCCGCATTGCTGATCGAGCTGCAGGTCCATGGGCGCCTGCGCTATGCGCGCGACATGCTGCGCGCGGAGGCTCCGCTGCCGACCGCGCACCCGCTGCTGGCCGCCGCGCTGCGCGCGCTGGGCACCGCGCCGCAACCGGCCGCGGAAGCAGTGCGCCTGGTCGAGCATGCGCTGCGGCCGCTGCCGCGACGCCTGCTCGACACGCTGGCGCGCGGCGACCTGGTGCACCGCGTCGCGCGCGTGCCCGGACTGCCCTTCCTCGGCGTGCGCCACCCGCTGCGTTCGGTGCAGGCGCACAACGCCGCCGTGCACGCGCTGCGCGAGGCCGCGCGCGCGCCGCACGACGTCGCCGCACTCGGACTGCTGCTCGGCGCCGACCTGGTCGGCGTGATGGTGCGTTGCCTCGACGCCGTCGCGCACGCGCGCGCCAGCGCGGCGCTGCTGGCGCTGGAACGCCTGCCTGCGGATGCGCCGGAAGGCCTTGCGACCCTCGCGGCGCTGCGGCGCACGCTGCTGGACGCCTGAACGCGCGGGCGCGTCGCTCGCGCGCGGCAAATCAGCCGTTGCCCAGCTTGAACTCGATGCGCTGGCGCAACGTGGCGTCGGTCGGTACGCCGTTGCGCAATGCCGGCTGGAAGCGCCACTGGCGCACCGCTTCCAGCGCGGCGCGGTCGAACAGCCGGCGCGGCTGCGAATTCAGCACCTTCGCGTCGACCACCGTGCCCTGGCTGGTCACCATGAACTCGACGTCCACCCAGCCCTGGGTGCCGGCGCGCGCCGCCTCCTGCGGGTACTGCGGCGGCACCTGGCGCGTCACCTGCGGCT
>NZ_JBDKSX010000068.1:0-12153 GCF_039680435.1 Mizugakiibacter sp.
GCCGGCAAGCCGCTGGCCGGCTGCCCGGCGGATGCCGCGCCGCCCGCCGCCGCGGCATCGGCGCCCGCGGCGGCGCCGCCGGGCGGGCGCTGACGCGCGCCGCTACAGCAGCCGCTTCAGTTCCGCCATCAGCGGCAGCCGGCGCACGCGCACCGTGGTCGCCGCGTACACCGCGTTGGCCAGCGCCGGGGCGACCGAGGGAATGCCGATCTCGCCGGCGCCGGACGGATCCGCCTCGGACTCGACGATGTGCACCTCGACCTCGCGCGGCATGTCCGCCATGCGCGCCAGCGGGTAGTCGGGGAAGTTCTTCTGCTGCACCTGGCCATCCTTGACCGTGATCGCCAGGTTCAGCGCGGTCGACAGCCCGTCGATGGTGCCGCCCATCATCTGCGCCTCGAGGCCGAGCGGATTGATCGCGCGGCCGACGTCGACCGCGCACACCGCGCGGTGGATCAGCAGCCGCTCGTTTTCCACCGACACCTCGAACGCGTGCGCGGCATAGCCGCCGAAGGTGAAGTGGCAGGCGATGCCGAGGCCGTGGCCGTTGGTGCGGCGCTGGTCCCAGCCGATGCGCGCGGCGGCGAGCCTGAGCACGTTGGCGAGCCGGCCGGTGTCCAGCACCGGGCCGCCGTGGCTGCGGTAGGGCAGCGGACGCGGCGCGCCGAGCAGTTCGAGGCGCAGCTTCAGCGGATCGATCTTCAGCGCCACCGCGATCTCGTCGAGGAAGCTCTGCGTCGCGAACGCGTTGGAGACGTGCGCGGGCGCGCGCCAGTTGCCGCGGGTCACGCCGGAATCGAGCGCGTACCAGTCGTACTGCAGGTTGGCGACCAGGCCGGCCGGCAGGTCGTCGGGATAGATCTCCGACGTCCACTGCTGTCCGGCACCGCCGCGGCCGTTGCGCTTGGACGCGCTGGCGAGCTGGTGGCGCCAGGCGATGATGCGGCGGCGGCGATCGGTGGCCGCGCTCATGCGGTGCACGCCGCAGGGGCGGTAGACGTCGTGCGTGAAGTCGTCCTCGCGCGTCCACATCAGCTTGACCGGCTTGCCGACCGCCTTCGCCAGCAGCACCGCTTCGGCGACGTAGTCGTCCTCGAGGCGCCGGCCGAAGCCGCCGCCGATGCGCGGGAAGCGGATCTCGATCTGCGACGCCGCCAGCCCGGTCAGGCGCTGCACCACTTCGAAGGCGCGTTCGGGCGTCTGCGTCGGCGCGATCACGGTGGCGTGGTCGGCCTCGACGAGCGCCAGGCAGTTCATCGGTTCCATGGTCGCGTGCGCGACGTAGGGCACGAAGTAGTCGGCCTGGATCTTGCGGCCGAGCTTGAAGAGCTTGGCGAAATCGCCGTCGTCGCGCGCGCGCTGGGTCGGTTCGCCGGCCAGCTTGTCGAGCGCCTGCTGCTCCAGGGCGGCGGTGCTCTCGCTCGCCCGCATGCCGGGCTTCCACACCAGCTTCAGCCGGTCGCGGCCCTGCAGCGCGGCCCAGGTGTCGGTGGCCAGCACGGCGACGCCGGGCGCCAGCGGCTGCACGCCGACCGCCAGCGCCGGGTCGGGGCCGGGCAGCGGCAGCACCTTGACCACGCCCTTGACCTTCAACGCTTCGGCGTCGTCGACTTCGGCGAGGCTGCCGTCGAGATACGGGCAGCGCGCGATCACCGCGACCAGCGCCTCGGCGAACGTCTGGTCGATCGCGAACGGCAGCGCGCCGGTGACGATATCGCGCGCGTCCACGTTCCACGCCGGCTTGCCGACCAGGCGGTACTGCGCCGGCGCCTTCAGCGGCAGCGGCTGCCTGGGCAGGTCGATGCGCGCGGCGTCCGCGGCCAGTTCGCCGTAGCCGGCGCGGCGGCCGTCGGCGGCGATCACCGTGTTCGCCTCGGTGCGCAGGCTCGCGGCCGGCACGTTCCAGCGCCGCGCGGCGGCCTGCACCAGCAGCCAGCGCGCGGCGGCGCCGGCCTGGCGCAGGTCCTGCCAGGCCTGCGGGATGCTGGTGCTGCCGCCGGCGGACTGGTCGCCGTAGACGAAGCGCGGCTTGCCGCCGTCGTCCTCGACGCCCAGCGGCATGCCGAGCACGGTGACGCGCGCCCAGTCGGCGTCGAGCTCCTCGGCGATGATGCGCGGCAGGGCGGTGCGCGTGCCCTGGCCCATGTCCGGCGCGCGCGCGCCGATGATCACGCGGCCGTCCGGCTCGATGCGCACGAACGGGCCGACCTGGCTGTAGTCGTCGCCGAGCAGTTCCAGCGGCGCGCCGTCGTCCCCGGCTGCGTCGGCGCGCACGCCGACCACCAGCGCGCCGGCGGCGCCGGCCAGCACCTGCAGGAAACGCCGGCGTGACAGCCGCAGCGTCGCGCTCATGCCTTGCCCTCCTTCAACGCCGCCGCGGCGCGCTTGATCGCCTTGCGGATGCGCGGGTAGGTGCCGCAGCGGCACAGGTTGGCGATGGTGTCGATGTCGTCGTCGCTCGGGTCCGGCTTGCGCTTGAGCAGGTCCGCCGCCGCCATCAGTTGGCCGGCCTGGCAGTAGCCGCACTGCGCGACGTCCTCGTCGATCCACGCCTGCTGCAGCGCATGCAGGTTGCCCTGCGCGTCGGCGAGGCCCTCGACGGTGGTCACGTGGCGGTCCTTCAGCGCGCTCACCGGCGTCACGCAACTGCGCATCGCCTGGCCGTCGACCAGCACCGTGCAGGCGCCGCAGGCGCCGATGCCGCAGCCGTACTTGCTGCCGGTCAGGCGCAGCACGTCGCGCAGGTACCACAGCAGCGGCATCGCCGGATCGCCGTAGTGGCGGAAGCGCTCGCCGTTGATCACCACGTCGATGCCGTCGCGCTTGGGCTCCGGCCTGATCTCGCTGGGCGGCGGCGGGGCTTGCAGGGGTTGTTGTTGCATGACGGTCTCCGGCGGACCGCCGCATTGTCGCACCGCGCGCGCGGTGCGTGAACGCCGTGGCGACTGAGCGTAATAAGCAGGGCGGAACCCGCGCAGCGGTTTCCGCCGGTTCCCGTGCAACAGCGGCGGATACGCGGCTGCGCCGCGGATCCGCCCTACGCGCGCTGCGGCAACCTGCGCCAGAGGTAATAGACCGGCACGCCGGCGCCGATGATCAGCATGCACATGCCGGCGTTGGCCGGGCTGGCGATCACGGTGACGACCACCACCGCCGCGACGGTGGCGACGAACACCAGCGGCAGCAGCGGATAAAGCGGCGTGCGGTAGCTGGCCGGCTCGTCGGCACGCATGCGCCGGTACCAGAACAGCGTGGCGACTGCGGCCGCGTAGCCCAGCCAGTCGCCGACCGTGGAGTAGTCGAGCAACTGCGCGTAGGTGCCGCTAAGCGCCAGCGTCACCGCCCACGCCGCGACCACGACCAGCGCCAGGTTGGGCGTGCGCCAGCGCGGGTGCAGCTTCGCCGCGAAGCGGAAGAACAGGCCGTCCTCGCCCATCACCTGCAGCACGCGCGCGCTGCCGATCAGGGCGATGTTGCAGTAGCCGAAGGTGGAGATGGCGATGCCGACGGCGATGGCGCGCGCGCCGGCGTCGCCGAACACGCGGCTCATCACCTCCGCGGCCGGCGCCTTGCTGTGCGCCAGGCCGTCGTGGCCGAGCGCGGTGAGGTAGGCGAGGTTGGCCAGCACGTAGCAGGCCATCACCAGCAGCATGCCCAGCCCGAGCGCGCGCGGCAGCGTGCGCCGCGGGTCGCGCACCTCGCCGGCGACGGTGTTGACGTAGCTGAAGCCGCCATAGGTGAACAGCACCGGCAGCAGCGCGCCGGCGAACGCCCATGCCGGCAGGTCGCTGCGCGCCGGATCGGGCCCGAGCGCGGCGCCCACGCCGCCGCCGGCCAGCGCCACGCCGGTGACGACCAGCGCCGCCACCGCCAGCAGCTTCAGCACGGTCAGCAGGTTCTGCGCGAACGCGCCGGCGCGGATGCCGAACCAGTTGATGCCGGCCAGGAACACCATCGCGCCCACCGCCAGCGGCTTGACCAGCGTCGTCGGCAGGCCGAAGCCGGCGCAGGCGTAGGTGGCGAAGATGATCGACACCGCGGCGATGCTGCCCGAGTAGTTCACCAGCAGCATGGTCCAGCCGAACAGGAACGCGGCCAGCGAACCGAACGCTTCGCGCAGGTAGACGTAGCTGCCGCCCGCCTGCGGCCGGCGCACGCCCAGCTCGGCGTAGCACAGCGCGCCGGCCAGGGTCAGCAGGCCGCCGGCGACCCACGCCGCCAGCAGCGTCCAGCCGGAGCCGGTGCGCTGCGCGATGGTCGCCGGGTTGAGGAAGATGCCGCCGCCGATCACGCCGCCGACCACCACCATCGCCGACGACCACGCGCCGAGCCGGCGCACGTAGCCCGCGTCCTGTTCCGCCTGTGCCTGCATGGAAGTCTCGCGCCGTGGCGACGCGCGAGCATGGCCCAGGCCGATGCTCGCTGTCGAGGCTGGAAGCCCGGCGGCGCCGCCCGGCCGGCCTTCGCCGGGTGACCCCGGTCAACGAGTGGCGCTTGCGGCGGTTGCATCATTGTGCAAGAACCGAATGGTTGTCCCACGGAGGATGTGTATGCGCCGCACGCTTCGTCACGCCCTGCTCGCGCTGGTCGCGGGCGCGGCATTGCAGGCATCCCTCGCGCAAGCGGCGACGCTGCTGGTCGGCGCGCGCGTCCACACCATGGATCCGGCCAAACCTGATGCCGACGCGCTGGCCTGGGACGACGCCGGGCGCATCCTCGCCGTCGGCACGGCGCCCGCGCTGGTCAGCCGCTATCCCGACGCGCGCCGCATCGACGTGCACGGCGCCACCGTGATCCCCGGCCTGATCGACGCGCACGGCCACACGCTCGGCCTCGGCATGGCGCTGCTCGACGCCGACCTGGTCGGCGCGTCGTCCGAGGACGAGGCGATCGCGCGCCTGCGCAAGCACGCCGCGACACTGCCGCCCGGCGCCTGGTTGCGCGGCCGCGGCTGGGACCAGAACCGCTGGCCCGGCAAGCGCTTCCCCACCGCGGCCGATCTCGACGCCGCGTTCCCCGACCGCCCGGTCTATCTGGAGCGCATCGACGGCCACGCCGCCTGGGTCAACTCGGCGGCGATGAAGCGCGCGCTGAAACCGCTGGACGGCGACTGGCAGCCGGATGGCGGCCGCATCGAACGCCTCGACGGCAAGGCCACCGGCGTGCTGGTCGACCGCGCGGTCGAGCTGGTCGAGAAGGCGATCCCGCCGCTGGACGCCGCGCAGAAGCGCCACGCCTACCAGGTCGCATTCGCCACGCTGGTGTCGGTGGGCCTGACCGGCGTGCACGATCCCGGCATCAGCCTCGACGACCTGCACGTGCTGCAGGGCATGGCCGACCACGGCGAGCTGCCGCTGCGCCTGTACACGATGGCCGACGGCGACCACGCCGCGCTGGCCTGGCTGTGCGAGCACGGCGCCTACGCGCACCCCTCCGGGCGCCTGCAGATGCGCGCGCTGAAGCTGTACATGGACGGCGCGCTCGGCAGCCGCGGCGCCGCGCTGCTGGCCGACTACAGCGACGATCCGGGCAATCTCGGCATCCTCGTCACCGAACCCGAGCGCTACCGCGAAATCGTCGCCCGCGCGCACCGCTGCGGCCTGCAGGTCGCCACCCACGCGATCGGCGACCGCGGCAACCGCCTGGTGCTCGACACCTACGCCGAAGTGCTCGGCAAGGACGCGGCGACGACCGACCACCGCTGGCGCGTCGAGCATGCGCAGGTGGTCGCGCTGGAGGACATCCCGCGCTTCGCCGCGCTGCACCTGATCGCCTCGATGCAGCCCACCCACGCCACCTCCGACATGCCGTGGGCGGAAGCGCGGCTCGGCGCCGAGCGCATCCGCGGCGCCTACGCCTGGCAGCGCTTCATCCACGCCGGCGTGCACATGGCGCTCGGCTCCGACTTCCCGGTGGAGTATCCGAATCCGATGCTCGGCCTGTACGCCGCGATCACGCGCCAGGACCTCGCCGGCCAGCCGCCCGGCGGCTGGTATCCCGACCAGCGCCTGACGCGCGAGCAGGCGCTGGCCGGCTTCACCCGCGACGCCGCCTGGGCCGCCTTCATGGAAAACGAGGTCGGCATGCTGAAGGCGGGCATGCGCGCCGACTTCCTGATCCTGCCCGCCGATCCGATGACCATTGCGCCGCGTGCCATCGCCGGCCTCAAGCCGATGTCGACCTGGGTGGACGGCAAGCCGGTGTACCGCGCGCGCTGAGCGACGCAGGGACGGGCCGTCCGGAACCGTAGGGCGGATCAGGCGGCATCACCACCTGATCCGCCGCCGCGCGGCGACACACGATCCTGCAGCGCCGTGGCGCGCGCTCCGCGCACGTGTGCTGTCGGGTATTCGTGCGCGGGGCGCACGCCGCGGCTACATCGAGAGATCGCAGGCGAGCTGCGTGCCCGGACCGTCGTCCGCGGGCCCAAGCTCCGGCGTGATGTCGCCCCAGCCGTGATCGTGCGGTTCGAGCCTGACGCCGGCCTTGGCGAGCCGTGCCCGGACCTCCTGCGGCGGGAAAGGGAAGGTGACGATCACGCCCGCGATGTCCGCGTGGATGCCGCGGTAGATCGTCAGCCGCGATACCGGGATGCCGTACAGCTTCGCGTCCGCGATCGGAATGGTCAGCGTGTAGGACTCGCCGTTGTCCTGCAGCGTCGCCTTGCCGAAGAAAGGCGCCAGGCGCTGGCCGCCGGCGGGGTGCGCCAGCTTCGGCCGGGCGCCGTCCTCGTCGACGTAGGCGGTGACCACGCGGTAGTTGGTTTCCGCATCGTAGGTGCAGCCCTTCGCCATGCCGCCGTAGAAGTCGCCGAGATCGGCGGCGTGCGTCGCCGTGGAGGCAACGAAAAGGGCGGTGGCGCAGAACGCCATGGCCGGCGCTTTCGGAGTGTCGGTCATCGTTGGGCCTCTCGGGGAAAAGGTCGTCGGTTCGCGGCTGCCGCCACGCGCGCGCATCGGCCCGGCGGGCGCCGCAGGCGCAGCGGCCTGCGGCGCCGACGTTCCGCGGCCGAACGCCGTCCGTGGCCGGGCGCCTACTCGGCGGTGGTCGGATTGATCACCGACTTCACCTCCGACACCCTGTTGGCGGGGAACCCGCCCAGGCGCGCATGCTCGCGCACCATCGTCTCGTTGGGCGCGATGTAGATGCAGTAGATCTTGTCGTCGGTGACGTAGCTCTCGACCCACTGGATCTGCGGCCCCATGGCGCTGAGCACGCCGCACGACTTCTGCGAGATGCCGTGCAATTCCGCCGGCGACAACTTGCCGGCACCGGGAATCTCGCGCTCGATCACGTACTTCGGCATGACACTCTCCTGCGGAAGGAGCGCATGCGAGGCGGCTTTTCGACTCGTCGCTCGGCACGCGCCGGGTGACGTCCGACCCTGGACGGTAGCGGCCGCCGCGCGGCCGCGGCCCAGCTTACGACGCGCAGGCCCGGCGCGTAAGCCGCGCGAACGTCGATGGCAATGTGTCGGTCCCCGGGACAAGCAAGCCGATAACACTTCCGGCCGGTCGTGGCCGATCGAACGTGCGGCTACGTCCCGGCGGGTGAGCAGGGCTTTCGAGCGGCGCCAGCCGCGAGCCTGCGAACGCCCGCGCACATGCAGGCGCGCGGGCCGGAATCCTGGCCCGAGCCTGCGTGGCTCACCCCACGGTCGCATGCACGACTGCAACCGATCCGCTCTGCTGTCCGCGCATCACGCGGTCACTTGCAGGGGGAGTCCATGCATGAATAGTTAGAACCGCTCCCGAACCGCCACGCGCTCGGCGTAGTTGACAGCATCCTGAAGCCGATCGTAGCGATAGGATTGAAAGTGGAACTGACCATTTTGGTACGTGATGCCGTACTGATGCATAGTCTCAATTTCGGCGGGATCTAACCCTTGATCAAGCTCGCGGCGCCGGGTGGCTTCATCTCTTGCCTTTGCGACCGCGGCAGCACGGGACATGGCGGCCTCGATGGCTTCACTCACCTCCGAAAACGTTTGGGCAGCAGAGCCAAGCAAATGTTCATCGAGGCGGTTGAGGGTGTAGAGATAGTCATGATGCTCGACGTCTTGGAGTATTTGGCCCAAACACACCACCAGCGCGTAAGCCTCCGGGTCTTGCGGGTCGCGCCCAATCGCTGCCTTCGCGCCATGCGCCAAGGCTGAAGCTGCGACCGCGACCTTGTGCGGCAACACGCCGCGACTACCATCGTACAGATGCGGCGACTGCTGCCATGCAAGCCCGACCAGCTCGTTGGCGTATCGTGCTGCGCCGCGCCTCACGAGCCCAAACTTTTGGTCGTGTTCGAGCAGCTGCTGCACGATGGACGCGGCCTCAGCCTTTCGCCAGTTGTTTCGAATGCCATCGAAAATTGCCACGAAACTCCCCCTTGGTTCTAACGCCTGAGTTAAGCGGCGGCGAAGCCGTCCGCTTGGACGAACAGTTATGCCTTGTTGATGCTTACCCTTGAATATGACAACTGAACATCATGCTCATTACCATGCCCACGAATTCTGCCGCGGGCTTACCCCTAAGCTCAGGGGATGCCTTGACGTTTCCGTTGAGATCCGTCATTACAATTTTCTCTAGTGCAGCGTCTCGTTTGTCGTTTGGCGCGCACAAGTGCCGGTAGTTATGATCGGCCATGTTCATACCAATAGTTATACCTTCGTAAATGCCGACAATATAGAGCCTGCATGCCATTTTGGCGTTCGAATCTTGGCTGCTACAGATCTTTTGAAGGCCGCCAATCGTCATCTCTTTAGCACTAGCGGGCTGGCTGCGCACGCAGGCTAGCGCTGTGAGTGCAAGCAGGAACCACCAAACGGCTCGCCTTTCCATGATGCCTCCAGTGCTGCAAGGTATAACTACAAGTAGACCCCGCATCCGGGGTGATAGACGCCAGCGTGCGCCCGTGTCAACGAGGGTGTCAAGGCTGCTTCCGGCTGCGTTTCAATGGCTTGCGTGCTGGGGATTGCCGCTTGCGTCGATTGCAGCCTGCCGCGTTATCTGTCGATTCCGCCGTGATAAGACTTATCGCTCCGAGTTCGTCGGATAAGCGGGACGCGCGAGCCGGCGCATCGTGCGCGGGGTCGCCGGCGCCGACGACATCGCCGCGCAGCAACGCATGCGTCCTCCGCCTCCATTCCGCCACGTCCGCGCCGGCCGTCCGCCCGCTGCGTCGGCTATAGCTCTCCGTTGCGTTTTGCTGCACCGCACGCAACACTGAGCGGACTTCTGCCCGTGCCCGACACCCCCGTAGCCGCCCCCGTGAGCGTTCCCGCCTTCGCGCCGCTGCCGTCTGCAGCGCCCTGGATCGTCGTGAAGTTCGGCGGCACCAGCGTCGCCACGCGCGAGCACTGGGAAACCATCCTGCGCCTGGCCGCCTCGCGGCGCGCCGAGGGTGCGCGCGTGGTCGTCGTGGTGTCGGCGCTGTCGGGTGTCACCGATGCGCTGAAGGCGCTGTGCGCGCTGCCGCCGGCAGAGCGCGGCGTCGCCGCGCAGCGGCTTTGCGAGCGCCATCGCGCGCTGGCTGTCGACATGGGCCTCGGCCGCGTCGAGGCGATGGAGCGCTGGCTGGATTCGCTGGCGCGCGCGGCGGCCGACGGCGCCGGCGCGGACGGCGAGCTGGCCTGGCAGGCCGAGGTGCAGGCGCACGGCGAGCTGCTGTCCAGCACGCTGGGCGCGGCCTTCCTCGGCGCGCGCGGGCTGCCGACCGCATGGCTGGACGCGCGCGACTGCTTCACCGCCAGCGAATTGCCGTTCCTCAACGGACGCGCGCGGCTGCTGTCGGCGCAGGTCGAGCCGCGCCACGATCCCGCGCTGGCCGCCGAGCTCGCCGCGCGCGGCGAGGTGTTCATCACCCAGGGTTTCATCGCGCGCGACGGCGACGGCCACACCGTGCTGCTGGGGCGCGGCGGCTCCGACACCTCGGCGTCGTACTTCGGCGCGCTGCTGCGCGCGGCGCGCGTGGAGATCTGGACCGACGTCGCCGGCATGTTCAGCGCCAATCCGCGCCAGGTGCCGGCGGCGCGCCTGCTGAACCGCCTCGACTACGAGGAGGCGCAGGAGATCGCCACCACCGGCGCCAAGGTGCTGCATCCACGCTGCCTGTCGCCGCTGCGCGAGGCGCGCGTGCCGCTGCTGATCAAGGACACGCAGCGGCCCGAGCTGGCCGGCACCGAGATCGGCCCGGAGGTGCGCGAGCAGGCGCCCAGCATCAAGGCGATCAGCTCGCGGCGCGGCATCACGCTGGTGTCGATGGAGTCGGTCGGCATGTGGCAGCAGGTCGGCTTCCTCGCCGACGTGTTCGCGCATTTCAAGCGCCACGGCCTGTCGGTGGACCTGATCGGTTCGGCCGAGACCAACGTCACCGTGTCGCTGGACCCGACCGAGAACCTGCTCGATTCCGACGTGGTCGCCGCGCTCGCCGCCGACCTCGCCAAGGTGTGCCGGGTCAAGGTAATCGCGCCGTGCGCGGCGATCACCCTGGTCGGCCGCGGCATGCGCGGCATGCTGCACAAGCTGTCGGCGGTGCTGGCCGAGTTCGGCCAGTTGCGCGTGCACCTGATCTCGCAGTCGTCGAACAACCTCAACCTCACCTTCGTCGTCGACGAGGACGTGGTCGACGGCTTGCTGCCGCGCCTGCACGAACTGCTGGTGCGCGCCGGCGCGCTGCGCGCCGACGATCCGCAACTGTTCGGGCCGAGCTGGCAGGCGCTGTACGGCAGGGCCGCCGCCGCGACGCCGGCGCCGTGGTGGCGCGACGCGCGGCCGCGCCTGCTGAAGCTCGCGCAGGAGCTCAGCCCGCGCTACGTCTACCACCTGCCGACCGTGCGCGCCCGCGCCCGCGCGCTGCGCGCGGGCGGCGTGGTCGATCGCCTGTACTACGCGGTCAAGGCCAACCCGCATCCGGTGCTGCTACGCGCGCTGGCCGAGGAAGGCCTCGGCTTCGAATGCGTGTCGCCCGGCGAGCTGGCCGCGGTGGCGGCGAACGTGCCGGTGTCCGCGCCGCGCCTGTTCACGCCCAACTTCGCGCCGCGCGCCGACTACGCCGAGGCGCTGGCCGACCGCGTCCTCACCACGCTGGACGCGCTGCACCCGCTGCAGCACTGGGGCGCGCTGTTCAAGGGGCGCGAGATCGCGCTGCGCGTGGACCTCGGCCGCGGCCTCGGCCACCACGACAAGGTGCGCACCGGCGGCGCCGGCTCGAAGTTCGGCCTGCCGCTGGACCAGCTCGACGCCTTCCTCAAGCTGGCCGACGCCTGCGGCGCGCGCCTGCGCGGCCTGCACGCGCACCTCGGCTCCGGCATCCTCGACGCCGCGCACTGGGGCGAGGTCTACGCGCAGCTCGCCAGCCTGGCCGAGCGCATCGGCAGCATCGAATTCCTCAACGTCGGCGGCGGGCTCGGCGTGCCGGCGCATCCGGACGACCTGCCGCTGGACGTGCACGCGGTGATGCGCCACCTCGCCGAGGTGAAGCGCGCCTATCCGCACTACGCGCTGTGGATGGAGCCGGGCCGCTACCTCGTCGCCGAGGCCGGCGTGCTGCTGACGCGCGTCACCCAGGACAAGCGCAAGGGCGCGACGCACTACCTCGGCGCCGACACCGGCATGAACTCGCTGATCCGCCCGGCGCTGTACGACGCCTGGCACGAGATCGCCAACCTGAGCCGCCTCGACGCCGCGCCCGACACGCTGTACCAGGTGGTCGGCCCGATCTGCGAAACCGGCGACGTGCTCGGCAACGACCGCCGCCTGCCGGCCAGCGCCGAAGGCGACGTGCTGCTGATCGCCAACGCCGGCGCCTACGGCGCGGCCATGGCCTCGCGCTACAACCTGCGCGAACCGGCGGAGGAGACGGTGATCGAATGAGCGCGGTCGCGAAAGCTCGCCGGAATGCATGGCGCGCTGCGCGCGTCCCCCTCACCCCGGCCCTCTCCCCGTTGGGGAGAGGGAGACAAGCGGGGTGGGTCGATGGTGATCGGATCGGTGCGATGGCGTTGATGCACGCAATGCAGCGCGCTGCGCGCGTCCCCCTCACCCCGGCCCTTGTAAGTTAGCTCTACCCCGTCCAGACCGATTGCCCTCAGATTGCGAGATCGTGGGAGAGCCAGGGTCGGGCGGGGTTTTATTCCTCCAACAACCCGAACAGTTGCCAGGG